>JAEYSJ010000253.1 GCA_023434855.1 Bacillota bacterium
AACGTGAACTAGATGACTATGTACAATGGTTTAATGAAAAACGAATTCATTCTACTTTAGGCTATCTTAGCCCACGTCAATACAAGGCCCTTAACAAATCTGTCTAGTTTGCTGTTGACAATCCATGCTTTAGATAAAGTAGGAAAGGAAGTTGCGGTTTCGACAAATCTTATTGGTACGCTTACTACCGTATCTTTTATTTTGGGGACTGAACAAATGGCCAGGCTTATGATAAAAAGACCTGAAATGGTTCATAAATTATGTGAGTTTATTTATCAGGCTAACGTTAAATATGCTGATGCTGTAATAGATACGGGAGCGGGGGTATGTCTGCCGGAACCACTAGGATCTTGCACTCTAATTAGTCCTAAGCAATTTAGAGAGTTTGCAGCTCCTTATATCAAAAGATTAATAGACCATTGTCATTCCAGAGGCCAGGCAGTAACTTTACATATTTGCGGGAAAACAGAGAAGATCTGGGAAGATATGGTGCAAACAGGAGCAGATTGTTTGAGTCTTGATAATGTAATTGATTTATCTTTGGCTAAACAAAGGGTAGGAGATAAAGTGTGCCTAGTAGGTAATGTAGATCCTACATCAATCATGCTTAGGGGAACGACTAAGGATGTCCGCAACGCAGTAATTGATATGGTCGAAAAAACATATGACAGTCCTAAAGGCTATTGTATAGCGACTGGCTGTGATTTACCAGTAAAAACTCCTCTGGGTAATGTTCATGCCCTCATGAATGCGGCCAGAGAAATTGGGTATCCAATCACTAGAGAAAAGTTGCAAGCCTTGGCTGGTTAGAATTAAGAAAAAATCAATATCTATTGGGGCGTAGCCAAGCTGGTAAGGCACGGGACTCTGACTCCCGCATTCCTAGGTTCGAGTCCTAGCACCCCAGCCATAAAGTTATGACTCACTAGCTCAACTGGCAGAGCAACTGACTCTTAATCAGTAGGTTCACGGTTCGATTCCGTGGTGGGTCACCAGAATACATTGGCTTCTAAAAATATTTTAGAGGCCTTTTTACGTAATTAATGTTTACTTTTGAATTACTACTAGCTAGCGAGGAGGTTCAGAAGGTGGATTATCAAATGCTAAAGCTACAATGTAGTACTGTTAGAAATCAAATATTAATGCAAGAATTAGATGAAGAAAAACGTAAAGTGCTCATCAAATACAATCTTCAATGCAATTCCGATTTATTTTGGGAAAGGCCCAAAGGGAAATATCCGCAAAAGATTTTTTTAGCCACAAATTTGTGAAGAAATCCTCGGTGATAAGAATTATATTTTACATATACCAGTTATGCTTTGCCAAGGTAAAGTATTTTGAGCGCAATTGGGATAACTTTATACCATACATCCATAGTAATATTTGGACATTATTTTTGATCTCCGGGACTTAAGGGTAGCGGCTTTTTTGTGGCCTAGCATCAGTTTTAGAAAATGTTATATCGTTAATTAATCACTTACACCTATTTGCTTAGCAAATCTGTACCATATGAGTTATCAATAGCACAAAGCCAGGCATTGTGCGAATCTTTTTTGAATACATAGGTTGCTTTTCTTTCTATGGAATATTTTGAATCCTTTATATCGGATTCAAGGAAGGATTGTGAAATAACCAAAGCGGTATCTCCAGTTTCAAAAATAATCATTTCCCCTTGACTTGGGACAAGGCTATTATTGAAATATTTCGCAATGGCAATAAATGCCTTTTTGATTTCTTCTTTACCTCGCGCAATCATTCCAGGTCTTACAACCAAAATTGCATCATCTGTATAATAATTCATAAGCGTATCAAAATCTTCTTGTTGTATTGCGAGGTCACATTTTTGGATAAATTCTTTTAATTCATGTTCCATAATAAATTCCTCCTTAAATTAATATAAAAAGCTCTCCGTCTCATCACCGAGAC
Organism: Bacillota bacterium; assembly: GCA_023434855.1. The sequence goes on from JAEYSJ010000253.1 coordinate 1,927, forward strand.
GAAGAGCTTTCTTCGCTATACCACCCGATACGACATACCAACATATGCGTTCCCCATAACGGAGGAAACCCGTCAGAACTTACTTTATTTTCAGCCTGCAACTCAGGAGGGATGTTCGAACATTCTCTAATAGTACTGGGCTTACACCTACCCCAGTTCGCTGTGACGTTTAAGAATGTCTACTGTCTCCGTCATCATCTTTACATATTTTATTACAACATAGTATATACAGTTTATAAAAATTGTCAAGTTAAGCCCGCTAAAGACATGTTGCGGATAAATTACCCAAAATCGTCAACGTCTTATCAAGCTGTTATAAATTTAGTTCAAATAAATATTATCAAGATCATCTTGAGTAATGCTAATATATCTAAGCGTAATGGAAGGCAGATGTTAATGTTGTACTAGAAAGACATTTGTTGGAATATTATTGATAGAGTGAGGTAGGACTGTCCTACTTTACTTATGGATTTTTTAAGACAAAATATTCAAATGTTTTGAATTAATTTTATAAGGAAAAGCGGAGGAGATGTATTTTTGGATGCATTACCAGCATTATACACTACAGTTTCGGAAATCTTAAATTCAGGCGATATCGCTAATTTTAAAATCATATTGCTGAGTATTGTGCTTGAAGCTTTGCCATTTGTCCTGCTCAGCGTTGTTGTTTCTGCTATCCTGCATAACTTTGTTACTGAAGATATGATCCGTAAACTAATTCCCAGAAACAAACTATTCAGTATCATACCTGCCACATTACTTGGCATACTATTTCCGGTATGCGATTGCGGGATGGTTCCCATTGTACGCCGTTTAGTTATGAAAGGCGTTCCCCTCCATACTGCAGTATCGTTTATGCTGGCGGCACCAATCATTAATCCGGTAGTAACAGCAGCTACTGGGTTTGCTTTCAGAACTAACAACAGTATGGTCTTGTTTCGCTTAGGAACAGCTTTTTTCGTCGCCTGTTTTGCTGGTTGGCTGATAAGCATATTTTTTAAAGGCAATGAACTGAAAATTAACGCAGCCATTCAGCAACACGCTTGCTCTTGCTGCGATCATCATTCGGAGGATCGCCGGGTAAAGGAATCTACTTTTACCGCGAAGGTAGTCAATACCATCTATGATGCCAGTAATGAATTTTTCGAAATGGGTAAATACCTTCTGATAGGAGCAATGTTGGGAGCTTTTGCCCAGATCATCCTGCCACGTCCGCTTCTGCTCGCGGTTGGACAGCATTCTTTTCTGTCTATCGGTGTTATGATGCTGTTTGCCTTTGGCGTTTCGATATGTTCGGCCGCAGATGCATTTATTGCCGCTTCTTTCAATACCAGTTTCCTACCAGGTTCGCTTATCGCCTTCATGGTGTTCGGGCCAATGCTTGACTTTAAAAATACGCTCATGTTGCTGCATGCCTTTCGCATGCGTTTTGTCCTTATGCTTGCCGCAATTGTGGCGGTTTTGTGTGGAGGCTCCGCTTATTTGATTAATCTTTTATAAGGGGGTACAAAATTGAAACACAGATCTAAGAACAGGTTTTTGTTTAACTTTAACGCTCTTTTACGGACTGTAATCTTGTTTGGTTTTATGATTCTACTCATATGGCTTATAAAGACTCAACAATTAAATCTATACATTAATCCAAAATTTACAAGTCTAGTTGAAATTACAGGTTGTCTACTATTTCCCATGTCCATCGCACAAACATTGAATATTCTTCAACCGGCATATAGTCTTAGTGACCATCATAATCACAGTCATTCGGGTTTTTGGATGTATATTCCTTTTTTGATTGTACTTGAACTTGCTTTTGCTGTTCCCAGTAATACCCTCAATGCTAACCTTGTCAGCGCGAAGGGCCTTAACAGCCAATTTTCTGCTCCTGCTTTCTCTTACGAGATGTCGCGGCCATTAGCTTCAAGACTAAGACAGATGCCGTTGATCAACGTCACTGATACCGACTATACCGAAATTATGAGCGAGGTACAGTTTTTTTCCCAAGATTATATCGGCAAGGAAATCGCAATGACCGGATTCGTCTTTAGACAGCCGGGAGCCGCTAATAACCAGTTCTCACTAGTTCGCTATGTGGTCATGTGCTGTACGGCTGACGCTTTGCCATACGGCGTTTTGTGCGAACTTAAAGACGGAGCCAAATATGAGGACGGAACCTGGCTTTCAATTAGAGGGATTATCAAAAAAACTACTTATGAGGACCAAACGGTTCCTGTGATAAAGATCATTTCCGTCAAACAAGTCCAGGAACCGAAAAACCCGTACGTTTTTCCTCCAGGTCAATAACAGGAATCTCACTCAAGAGAAATTCTATTAATTTAATAAATAAAGTAGTCCAAGGTAAGTTATGTAAAACTGTCCTTGGACTACTCTGCTGCTTTATAAGGCAGGATTTATTTGTCATAAAATTTGCATATTATTATCTGACTTTGTAAAATATTTGATATAGTCTAGTAGATGTGTTAGTCTTGATAGTAAATAATGACATAGTAATTATTCGTAAGAGCGAGGTATTGCATAAATGCTAAAATTCAGTCGTATAGAAAAGTTTGATAATTGTACCTGCAGTGGTATCAATCTTGACAAATTGATTCACCCGGCTATTCTTACTCTTTTAGTTAATCAAGAACTGCATGGTTACAGCATATTGCAAAAATTACAGGAAACCGCAATGCTTCAAGGCAAGAAGCCCGATCCTTCAGGAGTTTACCGGTGTTTAAAACAAATGGAGCAGGATGGATATGTCACTGCCGACTGGGATATATCAAATTCTGGGCCAGCCAAAAAACTATATAAAATAACCGGCGATGGGGTGGGATGTCTCAAAACCTGGATTAATTCTTTGGAGGATTATTACCACTCATTAGGAATGTTTTTGTCTTTTGCCAAAAATACTGTTCTTAAGAGTGGATATAAAGAATAAAATCATGCACATGAACCAAGTATCTTAGGATTTACTGCTGATGCAAACTTTGTTTGTGGTGAAACACGGCAATTCAGCTTCCATGATGAGTTTTTTATCCCTAAGTTCAGACTTTGTCTACTAATTGTGTTAGTCTTATAAATACATTAATCTTATAACAAATTTCTCATTTATATTATAAAGGAGAAATTGTGCTCTTTTTTAAAAAATTAGGAGGGTTCTACTAATGATGACAAACCGGGAAATACTTACGTCTGCCAGAGAAGGCCTGGAAATTAACGAATACCAGGCACTCCAACTTTTGCAGATAAGAAATGACTGTGATGAGTTTTATTCTCTTTTAAGTGTAGCGAATGAATTAAGCAGGCTAGAGTATAACAATAAAGGTCTGGTTTTTGCACAGATTGGCATCAATGCTGAGCCATGTTCAAAAAACTGTAAATTTTGTTCCATGGGCAAAGATCATTACGTATTGGACAGCACCTGGGAAAAAGACGCGGATGCTATTCTGGCAGAAGCTAAATTATTGATAGATCAAGGCATTAATAGCCTTTTTCTCATGACTACTGCCAACTACGATATTGATAAATTCTTGAAAATCGCAAAACAAGTAAGGGCGGTAGTGCCTGACACTGTTGGATTTGTAGCTAACATCGGAGATTTTGACGCTGATGTAGCCTTAAAACTTCAGGATGCAGGATTCAGCGGAGTATATCACATTCATCGTTTGAGAGAAGGTGTCGATACGGATATTGACCCTATGCTTAGAATTAATACATTAGAAGCAGCACAAAAAATGGGATTGGAAATAATTTATTGTGTTGAACCAATTGGTCCTGAACATAGTTATGACGAGATTATTACGGAAATGTTCCGGGCAAAACAATTCGGCGTAGAAGTAGTAGCAGCAATGAGGCGCATACCGGTATTGGGAACTCCATTATTTGCGAAAGGGCAAATACCAGCGAATGAACTAGCAAAAATTGCCGCGGTAACAAGAATTGCAACCAGACCGAAACGGGCAATGAATGTTCATGAACCAAATCTAATGGCGCTATATGCTGGCGTAAATATGTTTTTCGCCGAAGTTGGCGCAAACCCACGGGATATTAATTCTAATACAGAAAAAGGCATCGGTCTGACTGTCAAAGGCGCCCGGAAAATGTTATGGGAAGCAGGCTATGAGGAGTAACTTTTCGACGACATAAGCCAATAAACGTTTACTTCATTGACGATTATAAAATAATATGCTATGTTTAAAATACCTCGCAATGTGGAATGAGATAAAAATATGATAATCGAACCTAAAATTGGGTTGAGTTGTAGTACGAGTTCACAAACGAGGAGGGGTTGAAGAATGTATATCATAATATCTGAATGGCTTACTCCGGAAGTAAAAGTGTTTAAAGCAGTAGATGAAAATAAATGTGATATTTATCAACCAGGTATAATTGTTGAATTAGAAGGTTTTGCAGACTATGATACTGCAAGGTCTAAGGCTGAAGCAATGGCCATAGAGCATGAGCAAAATGTTATAAAAGCAGAAAGAAACAGAAGGCTGCAAATCGCGAATAATACATTGGCTGAAAAGATAGATGAACTAGAATTTGATGGTGCTAGTAAAGAAGACATTGATTCCTAT
>JAEYSJ010000148.1 GCA_023434855.1 Bacillota bacterium
ATAACAAACTGAGCATAGTTAGACGCCGGCAATATAGGATCAGTAGTCAAGACAAACCATGGTGCTCCTTCGCCAACATAATAGCTGTAATTCTCAATATCTTGATCGTCGGTGAGGCTTTCGGCAAATTTTTGCGCTTCCTGTTCAGTTGACACTAATGACGATCCTTCCGGCAAAGTCATTTCGACAATAAGTTCAGGACGAATCGACGGTGAAAAAAAATCCTGTCTGACGAATTTTAATAAAAATATGGACCCCATGAAACATAATACAGTTATGACAAGCACCAGTTTTTGATGATTCAGGCACCAGGTAAGCGCTTGCCGAAAAATCCGGTAAAATTTCGTATCATAAATATCATGGTCATTATCTGCAACCTGTTTTGGCTTGATCAGTTTGTACCCCAGTAAAGGTGTCACCAAAACCGAAACGAACCAGGATATTATAAGAGCAATTGTTACTACTGTAAAAATACTGCCAGTAAACTCTGCTGCGTTACCTTTGGAAAAGCCAATTGGTATAAACCCCGCACAGGTAATAAGTGTTCCGGTAAGCATGGGAAAGGCCGTCGCCGTATAAGCGAAACAAGCTGCTTCAAACCGTCCCCAGCCTTGCTCCAGTTTTACAGTCATCATTTCCACTGCAATAATCGCGTCATCCACCAGTAACCCCAGCGCAATGATCAAAGCACCCAGTGAAATTTTGTGCAAATCTATGCTCCATATTTTCATAAAGGTAAATATACAGGCAATAACCAGAGGAATACATAAGGCAACTACGATGCCTGAACGTACGCCAAGACTAAGGAAGCTTACAAACAATACAATTATAATCGCTTCTTCCAGTGATTTGGTGAACTCGCCAATCGACTCTTTAACTACTTCCGGCTGGTTTGATACTGCACTGATTTCCAGGCCCAACGGTAAGTCTTTCTTAATCTGGGCTATTGTATTATCCAGATCTGTCCCTAGATTAAGAATGTTGCCCCCCTTATCCATCGCAACGGCGATACCTATTGCCGGTTGACCGTTAAAATACATTTTAGGTTCCATAGGATCACTATAACTGCGCTGTATTTTGGCGATATCACCTAAACGAAAGGTGCGTTCATTTACCCGGATAGGCAAATTACGCAGACTTTCCACATCTTCAAATATCCCGGTAACCCGTAAATAGACATTATCTGATGCTGTCTCAACCATTCCGGAGGGAGTCATAGCACTTTGAGTATTCACTGCATTAACAATAATATTCGGATCAATTCCGAGCTGAGCTAATTTGCTGCTTTCCATTTCAATATAGATTTTTTCCGGTTGTACGCCGAGGAGCTCAACTTTCTTAACATTTTTAACACCTAATATAGTTCGACGGATTTTTTCCGCCCTATCCCGCATTTCCTCATAAGTGTATCCATCGGCAGTTAGTGCGTAAATACAGCCAAATACATCATCAAACCGGTCATTAAAAGAAGGTCCGACTACGCCTTGCGGCAGTGTGCTTTTGATATCATTTACCATGTTGCGGACTTCAAGCCATGTTGGCCTGACGTCTTTTTCATTTGTCGATTCTTTTAAGTTCACATAGATAACTGACTGTCCTGGCCGGGAATAGCTTTTAAGATAATCCAAACCGGGAAGGTCTTGTAACTTTTTCTCTATTTTATCTGTTACCTGCTCTTCTACCTCGCGGGCACTTGCCCCCGGCCAGGCTACTGAAACCAACATAGTACGGACTACAAAATCCGGATCTTCCATTCTGCCCAATTGCCGGTAAGAAAATATGCCCATAACAAAGATCAATATCACAAAAAAATATACCAATTGCTTATGCTTTAGGGCTACCTCTGTTAAATTCAAATTGCTCATATGCGTACCTTTTGCCCTTCCCGCAGTTTTTGCACTCCGGCGGTGACAATCACATCGCCATCCTGCAGACCTTCGAGCACCTGAATTTTATTGTCACCAAAAGCGCCAACTTTAATAGGCCGCAGACTCACTACATCATTATTAATAACCCAAACGTTAGGTGTATCACCAGTCTGGTAAATTGCCGCAAGAGGAATATATGCAGTTTGCTGTCCGGTGGAATTTGCGACAATTACGTTTGCCGTCATGCCTAATTTCATTCCTGGCGGCGGATTTATCAAACTAATACGGACCCTATACGTTCGGGATATTTTGTCAGCCATTGGGGAAATTTCTCTGACCTTTCCCCCAGTTAAAATATCAGGCAACGCCCAAAAACTTACGTTTATTTGTCCGGCTTTGCGCAATTCATCGACGCGGTTTTCGGGAATATTAATTTCTACTTCCCTTTCACCGTCCTGAACAAGAGTAAGGACAGTCTGGCCGGCGCTGACCACCTGCCCGGCTTCAGCACCGATGCTGGAAATAACCCCCGGACTGTCGCTGACAAGAGTTGTGTACCCTAATTGATTAGCGCCCTGGGTATATTGGGCTGATGATTGACGTACAGCGGCCAGAGCAACATTATAAGCATTCTGATACTGATCAAGTTGGGCACCACTGATGGCACCTTGCTCATATAACTTACGATACCGTTCTAAATTACTTTGGGCTAAGTTCAATTGTGACTGGGCAGAATAAACCTGCGCTGAACTAATATTCACAGTTTGCTGAATATCTTTCGTATCAATTTCCATAAGAACGTCACCGGGACTAACTATGCTGCCAAGCTCAACATTCCGTTGAATAATTTTACCACTTACCTGAAAAGCCAGTTGTGTCTCATAT
>JAEYSJ010000195.1 GCA_023434855.1 Bacillota bacterium
TGAACAAGTTGCTGCAAGCAATTTAGCCCGTTTACGGTCAGGGATGGCCATTACACCTAACCTTATTACCCCCGATGGCAGGGGTGACAACAAATGAATATAACACGTTTTTCAATTCAAAAGCCTATAGGCATCAGCATGATTGTTATGTTGTTTGTCGTGCTGGGTTTATATAGCTTTTACCGTATCGGGGTTGAACTTTTGCCGGCAATTAATACTCCTTTTGTTACGGTAACGGTAAATTACCCTGGTGCCGGAACAGAGGAGATTGAGCAGGACGTTATCAAACCCCTGGAAAATTCATTGTCTTCGCTGTCCAACCTAAAGCATATGACGTCCGTAGCCCGGCCGGAAAAAGCGCAAATAATTCTGGAATTTGAGTTTTGGGCGAATGCCGACTTTTCCGCAATTGACGCCACCAAGTACGTGGATGCCGTTCGTAGCAATCTACCGACCGGGATACAGGAGCCTGTTGTAATGAAGCGGGACGTTAATGCTCAGCCCATTATGGAGATTTCCGTAATCGCCGATAAGCCGCTGGCAGATGTATACACTTTGGCTAATGACGTCTTTGTTGAGCGGCTGCAAAGAGCCGGCGGGGTATCGGATGTGCAGCTTTACGGCGGCCGGGACAAGGAAGTCGCCGTAGAAGTTGATAAAGATAAATTATCTTATTACAATATTTCGCTGAGCCAGATCATTACCCGGATTCAGCAGGAAAATGCTTTGACACCGGCCGGTTCGGTTTTTACGAATAAAAAAGAAACCAATGTGCGGATGACCGCCCAGTATGCTACACCGGACGAACTGGCTTCCATTCATGTTACCAATGCAAAAGGTGTCAGCATACCTCTTAAAGATTTGGCAGTAGTTCAGGAAAAAGATGCGCGGGTTACAAGGTATGCGCGCACCAACGGGCAGGACGTAATATCCCTGACTGTTTACAAGAACAGCGATGCCAATCTGGTAGATACAGCCAAAGCCACCAAAGCGCAACTGGATACCTTGCGCGCTGAATATCCTGATTATCAGTTTGTCATCGTAACTGATGCATCCCAGTTTGTGGAAGACTCCTTAAATAACACCCTGGAAGCATTGATCGAAGGATTGTTTACCACCGGGTTGGTGCTGTACCTGCTTTTGCGGGGCTGGCGTTCAACTGCGGCGGTGTTGATCGCTATACCGACATCGCTGATTACCACTTTTTTTGCCATGTATTTTGCCGGGTTTACCTTTAACATGATGTCCTTGATGGGGATGTCCCTGTGCATCGGCATACTTGTAGACGATTCTATTGTCGTTCTGGAAAACATTCACAGGCATTTGAGTATGGGGAAAGATGCCAGGACTGCAGCAGAGGAAGGGCGGACGGAAATTGGCTTGGCTGCCATTGCCATTACCCTTTGTGACGTAGTGGTGTTTATGCCTATAGCTTTTATGACAGGAATGACCGGACAGTATTTTCGACAGTTTGGTCTGACTATCGTCTTTGCTACTCTGTTTTCCATGTTTGTCTCTTTCACCTTGACACCTATGCTGGCATCCCGCCTCTTTAAAGACGGGGTCAAGGAGCCGGAAGGCAGGTTATGGCGGTTTCTGGCGAATGGAGAAAATCTGGTAATACAAAAGTATGAAACACTGCTGCGTTGGAGTCTGGGGCATCCCAAGAAGCTCATTGCGGCTATATTAGCTATTTTTTTCGCCGCTCTGTCACTCATTCCCACCGGTATTATTGGCGCCGAGTACATGCCGAAAACCGATGAAGGCAGTTTCCGCATAAATATTCAATTGCCTGTAGGGACCAATATCGACCAGACTAATGTGGCAATCCGAAAAATTGAGGACTACCTTACAACTATTCCGGAAGTGACTAACTATTTATCAAATGTCGGTACCCCGGCTGGTTACTCAGGCGGTATTAGTGTTCAACTGGCGAACAGAAAAAATCGTTCGCGGAGTGTATGGCAGATTACCGACCAGGTGCGGCAATATCTTAAAACAAATATGCCTGAAGCGGTTGTTCAAGTAAGTGAAACCCAGTCCTCCATTGCCGGTGTGTCCGGTGGCACTGGGTCCGGCGGTAGTGGCCCCAACTCGTCCCCGGTGCAAATTGAACTCCGGGGAACGAGTATGGATAACCTGATTAAAGCATCTTATCGCGTACAGGACATTCTGGCCCAGGTACAGGGGATAAAGGATATCCGCAGTTCATACACCGAAGGCATGCCGGAGTTACGGCTGACAGTAGACCGGGAAAGACTCAAATTTTATAATACTACGGTTAATGAGGTGAATAATGTATTCAACGCCGCCATAGCCGGCGGGCTGGCCGGCGTTTATGCCAATGATCCGAATAATGACGGTCAGGATACAAATATAGAGGTCCGTCTTAAAGACAGTGACGGCTATAAGGCGTCAGATATACGTTCTATTCCCATTCAGTCCAGCAACGGATTAGTGAAGCTAGGTGATGTGGCGCAGGTAGAGGATGCCGTCGGTCCGGTCATGACACGGCGGGTTGACAAACAGCGGTCAATCAATATTTCTGCGAATATAACCGACCGTCCGTTACAGGAAGTGCTGAATAATATCAAGGCCAGTATCAAGCCAAGTGACCTGGGAACAGGTGTAACGTACAGTTTTACCGGTCAGGCGGATAATATGCGGGACACCTTCCTGGAAATGGCCCAGGCATTAGGATTATCCCTGATTCTGGTATACATGCTGCTGGCTGTTTTATATGAATCAGTATCCACGCCTATTATCAGAATGTTTTCCTTGCCCCTTGGCTTAATCGGATCATTAGTTTTTCTGGCAATAACCCGCAATACCATTAATCTATATTCATTAATCGGTGTGCTGGTTATGGACGGTTTAGTTGCCAAAAACGGGACACTATTGCTTGACTATACCCTAACCCTGATGGATCGCGGCGTGAGTGCCCGTGATGCTATCATTGAGGCCGGCAAAACGAGACTGAAGCCAATTTTTATGACCACGCTGACAATGGTTACAGGCATGCTGCCAACAGCTCTCGCTCTTACCGCCGGTTCGGAGACAAGGGTAAGCATGGCCTGGGTTTTGATTGGCGGTCTGCTGTCCTCAACTTTCTTTACGCTGATCATTATTCCAATTATCTTTTTGTATTTTGACAGTCATCCGTTGTCGCGGCTGCTAGATATGTCTAAAATTACAGCTTGGCTAAAGAATAAGCGAAGCGGAGTAGTACAGTAAAAAGACAGCCTGAGTTCATGTGCTCAGGCTGTCTTTTTTGTTGGTCAGGGTCATATTCATTATGCGATGTATATCGCGTCGTTCCACTCCGTGTCCTCTGTGTCCTCTGTGGCTAGAATGTTTTAGTCTTCTAAATATCAAACAATTCCCTGATTTCTGCTTCGCTCATTTTATTCAGGAAGCTTTCACCAGGTTTAATCAGGGTGTCAATCATTTCTTTTTTCTTTTGCTGGAGTGTATAAATTTTTTCTTCAATGGTGTTTTTGGCAATCAATTTATATACTTGTACCGAATTCTTCTGTCCGATCCGGTAAGCGCGGTCGGTGGCTTGATCTTCTACAGCGGGATTCCACCAGGGGTCATAATGAATTACCATGTCCGCCCCGGTGAGGTTTAGTCCGGTTCCGCCGGCTTTGAGGGAAATAAGAAACACATCTTTTTCACCGGCGTTAAAAGCGTGGACCAGCCTAATGCGTTCCTCCGCCTTGGTGGAACCGTCAAGATAGTGAAAGGGGATTTTAATGGTGTCCAGTTCTTGTTTAATTATATGCAGCATACCGGTGAACTGGGAAAAAAGCAATATCCGGCGGCCGCTGCTGACGGCGTCTTTCAATATTTCCTGCAAAATTTCCAGTTTGCCGCTGCCGCCCTGGTAGTTATCAATAAATAGTGACGGATGGCAGCATATTTGCCGCAATCTGGTAAGCAGTGACAATATTTTTATCTGGCTTTTTTCAAAACCGTTAGCCATCAGTTCGGATTCAAACTCGGCCCGGGTTTTGAGTAGCCAGGCCGCGTATAGTTTAGTCTGTTCTGCTGTCATTTCGCTTGTTAGTTTGCTTTCAATTTTCTCCGGCAGTTCTTTGAGTACTGTCTTTTTCATACGCCGCAAAATAAAAGGTTTGATATGCCGGCTCAACTCACGCAGCGCCTGCTGATCCCCATTCTTTACGATGGGGATTTCATATTTGCCGGTAAAGGCTTTATGAGTTCTGAGATAACCTGGCATGAGAAAATCGAAAATGGACCATAGTTCTGTCAACGAATTCTCAATCGGTGTTCCTGTTAGGGCAAAATAGCATTTAGCCCTGATCTTTTTTACCGATTTGGCATTTAAAGTATTAGGGTTTTTGACATGCTGGGCTTCATCCAGGAAACAATATTTGAATTGCCTGTTTTCGTACAACTGTATGTCGCGTTTAATGAGAGCATAAGATGTTACTACCAGGTCGGCCTGGTCAATATCAATAAATTGCTCCTGCCGTTCACTCTGCTGTCCGGAGATTACTGTAACTTTGAGTCCGGGAGCAAATTTCTGCACTTCTTCCTGCCAGTTATAAACAAGTGAGGTGGGTGCAATAACTAATGAAGGCATAGGTTTATCTGTTTGCTCCGATAATACAAAGGTAATGACCTGCAGTGTTTTTCCCAGGCCCATGTCGTCAGCAAGAATACCACCTAACCCATAGCTAGCAAGGGATTTCAACCATTTAAAGCCTGTTTTCTGGTAATCGCGGAGCTTCCCTTGTATACCGGCAGGAATGGTATATTCAACATCCTGTGGTTCGCGGATATCCTGTACCATTTTTTTGAAAGTGCTGTTGCGTTCTATCTGGAAAGTTTCAGTTTCCCGTGCCAGGTTGTCCAAATAAAGGGCCCGGTATTTTGGCAGTTCTACTACTTGTTTTTCAATATCTCCCGCCTTAAGGCCAAGTTGATCAATTAGGGTGGCGGCAGTCTGAAATTCGGGAGAGTCAAGGGGAATAAAGGCACCGTCCTGCAGACGGTGATACCGCTTTTTCAGCTTATAAGCTGCTAGCAGGTCCACAAGTTCCTGGGGAGACATTCCTTCATATTGCAGCGAAAAATCCAGCATATCGGTTTCGGCATTCAGGCGCACGCCGGCAGCAATTTTACCGGTATTCCTAAGCTTGATTCGCTTGAAATCATCAGAGTAAAAGACTTCTGCAGTATCACAAATTTCCGGTAACGCCTGTTGTAAAAAAATGTAGGTAGCTTCTTCATCAGGCTGCACAAGTTTGTCCGTCGACCAGAGAAATCCATGCCGTTGGAAAAGATGCAACAGCTGGTTTTCTTCGGTAACCGACCGGACCAGCCATTTATCCTTAAGTCCGGGTATTTCCTTACCAACAGTCGCCGGATTAATAACTATATCGCCGTAACGGAATTCAATGCGGGCACACATGCCATCATTAAATTTATCAAGATATATGTGCTTTTCTAATGGTTCTTTGTAGAAACGGTTGTATATGGCAGCATCCATTTCTATGGTGGCAATTGCTTCCAGTGTGGGCAGTACTGCAGCAAAAAAATCGGACACCGCCGCAGCTGGAATGAATATGTCTGTTTTACCGGTTTTTACAAAGCACTGCAACAAAGGTTTTATGTTAGTGGCGAAGGCTTCATCGACCTTGTAAATAACCTTCTTATGATAAATATAGCGAAAATCAGTATCAAATCCGTATAGAACATCACCTGCCAGATTCAGGGACAGGCGAAGACCGCCGGCAGCTTCCTTAACAACCAGGTTTACCGGAGGGCGGCCATTATGAATGCATACTTCGCCGACATTTTGATTATTTATCAGGGCAGTAAAAGGTTGTTCGCCCATCGTGTCGAAAAATCTTAGTAAGTTGTAATTTGTCAACTTAAATATGCGCGGATTGGCAAAGGGTGAACTGGTATTATTTAAATTATAATTCCAGGCGGCCCGCTGTTTTTCCTCAGCATAAGCATGCCGCAGAATGTCAATCAAGGCTTTTGACTTGTCATCAAACTCGATTTTACCTGGTTTTAATGTAAAATTTTTGCCATAAGTAATTTCCTGATTGTTCTCCAAAGCGGTCAGCATTTGGGGTATATTCCGCAATACGTAGGTGCGTTCGCCGCCGATGCTAAACTCCAGCCAGTTTGTTTTGCTGCCGGCTGTAACAGAAAAAGCAAATACCGGGATAAGTTTTCCAGGCTCCTTGTGACAAGATTGTGCTAAGTCTCTTGTGTTACTGCGGAAAAAAGCCAGCAGTTCTTCGGTCTCCCGGGTCAGGGGGAAGGACAAAGGTGTGGATACAGGCACGCGCACACGCATGGAATCCTGCCTCAATACAGGTTTTTCGGCAGTAAAATACTTTGTCCAGTCCTGCTGGATGGTTTTTAATACGGCGATAATATGCTTGCAGGCGCCATCATAATTATAGTAGGCCGGGCATTCACATTCATAGTCACTTATTTCCAGGTGACTGTCAAAATACACAGAAACAGTATAGGGCTCCTGGCCGATTACTTCGGCTTCAAACTCATTTTTCTGAGGATCAAAATACAACTGCCGTACACAACCCTCCCGGTAATATTGACATCCTCTCGTATAAGAAGAAGGCATGGCGGCCGCTGATTTTATCTTGCTTTCTGTTAACATATGATAGTCTCCGTGAAATATTGATATTTGTTTCAGTACAAAATGGTTTGTAGTAAGGGGTATTCTATACGTTTTATGCTATTCGTCACCAATTTATCAAATCCTTTATGCTGCAGACACAGATGAGATATTCGTCGTAGACCGAATTCTTATAAGCACTTTTGGGCAAAAAGATAGAGTTCGTATACCTACGAACTCTTAGTTTCCGGGCTATTCAAAACAAATACCTTTACATCTTGTATACCAAAGTCCTCTGCTTCGTTTACCGTCCATTTGGCAATGTCGATACGGTTGCCTTTAATGGCGCCGCCGGTATCTTCAGCAACTGCGTATGTGCCGTGTCCGTCAGGATACTGGATATATACCTGGGAACCTAGTGGGATAACCTTTGGGTCTACGGCAATCACACCGGGGCGGATTTGTGTGCCGATAAAAGTTTTGTTGCCCCATTGGTCGTTGTCATGAGGACCTGGCGCATAGGCAGTTGCAGTGATATCCAATACACGTTCAAAATTATTCGGCGGGCCATTATGCCCGTCAGTCAACTGTTGCTCTGTGGTTTTGTCCTGAGACTTATTGGTTTGGCTATCAGGCGGCGCCGGTGCAGCAACCGGAGTGTTGCCGGCATTTGGCTTGACTGCAGCGTAGGCGGTAGCAGCAGGTATTCCGGGCAGCAAGGCTGATGAAATTATGGCTGCGCCGGCGACGGTGGTGGCAAAACGATTAAACCTTCTTTTTAGGCTTTTTCGCCGACAATTGGCTTTCATTTAGATTTCCCCCTTTATGAGGTTTTTTATTATAGTGTTTGCTATATGGCTTTATAAATGCCAAGCACTTTTTAGCATATCCGGACCTTGTGTTTAGCCTTTATTTTCTATAAAATATTAGCTATAATAAACAAACATAGAATAGGAGATAAAGTTGAAAGCTATACATAACGTTAAAATTATCACTGAATTGGGAGTTCTGGAAAATCATGCAGTGGTTTTTTTTGACAAAATCTCGGCAATAGTATCCGCAGAAGCTCTGCCTTCTTACAAAATAGATGAGAGAATTGACGCCGGTGGAAATTATCTTGCGCCTGGTTTTATTGATATTCACATCCACGGCTGTGCCGGGGCAGATACCATGGATCAGGACGATAGCGCCCTGGATATCATTAGCGAAAATTTGCTGCAGACAGGTGTTACGGCTTTTTTGCCTACTACTATGACTATGGATTTTAGTCATGTGGAGAATGCCCTGGACCGCATACGCAGCAGGATGGGCAACAGTCCGGGTGCACAAATTCTTGGCTGTCATGTTGAGGGTCCCTTTATCAACAATGATTATAAAGGGGCACAGGACCCGCAGTATATTATTGCACCGGAATTTACTAAAATTAGCAGCTTTAGCGACATAATAAAAGTGGTGACAATCGCTCCTGAGGTTTCCGGCAGTCTTGCCTTTATCCGGGAAGCTTGCGCCAATAAAATTATTGTCTCTATCGGACACAGCGCGGCGACTTATGAGGAGGCCATGGAAGCCATAGCCTCCGGAGCATCCCATGTTACTCACACTTTCAATGCTATGTCCGCCTTTAATCATCGCCGGCCAGGTATTCTGGGGGCATTAACCGACACCAATGCTACCTGCGAACTAATTGCTGATAATATACATGTTCATCCCGCGGCACAACGTCTGCTGCTTAAGCTTAAAGGGACAACCAGGGTGATTTTAGTCACCGATGCTATGCGGGCATGTTTAATGCCTGACGGTAGTTATGATCTAGGCGGACAACCGGTAAAGGTTAAAGATGGAAAGGCCAGCCTGGACAGCGGAGTTATTGCCGGCAGTGTATTGACGCTGGATAAAGCAATTGCCAATATTAAGGCCGCTTCCGGGCTGGATATTAGTGAAATTGTCAATATGGTGACATTGAATCCCGCCCGCAAACTGGGAATTGATGCTTGCAAAGGCAGTATTGCTCCCGGGAGGGATGCGGATATGGTCATTTTTGATGATAAGATTACGGTGCTGGCGACATTCATTAAAGGAGAAATTGTTTACAGGCGGCAGTCTGATGGGCTGCAATTAACTTAATCAAAATATAAACAACATTAAATATAGACAGGTGGGACAAAGATGTTTAAATTTTTCAAAAGTAAAAAATCGCCGTTACTGCTGTATGTTCCTGTTAAAGGCAGGCTTATGGATATTAGTGAAGTACCTGATAAAGTATTTTCCGGGTGTATGCTAGGTAATGGTATAGGAATAGAGCCGGCAGAAGGATTAGTAAGCGCTCCCTGTGACGGGGAAATCGTTCTTGTACCGCAAACACTGCACGCCGTAGCGTTAAGATCAGATGAGGGTGTGGAAATATTGATTCATGTAGGCCTGGATACGGTAGAACTGGGAGGGCAGGGTTTTGCCGCTCATGTTCAGCCAGGTGATAAAGTAAAACGCGGCGATAAACTGCTTACTTTTGACATGGAGTACATTCGCAGCAAGGGAAAGCCGCTGACTACCCCTGTTGTTATCACCAATATGGCTGAGAAAGTGAACAATATCACCAAATTTTGGGGCAGAGCGGATGGCGTTGTCATGGAAATTGCCATGAAAAAGTAACCGACTGAAAAAATGAAAATAATGGATGAAAAATATTAGGAGCAGCCTTTTACCAAACGGCATAGACTGTAGAAACTAATCTGAAGGGGGAGCCGGCTGGTATGAGGCAATTATTTGACACTGGTCTTTTTACCGACGGGTTCGGGATAAGTACGTCTTTCGCGTTGCTGGTGGTATGGTTTGTTTTTTTTGTAATACTGGATAATTGCTTTATATGCTGGGATTCTGAGTATTAGGGGTCGATAAAAATGAATAGGCAGATAAGAGTGGTTCATGACTTTATGTAAAGTTACGAACCACTCTTTTTCTAGGCTGTATAGGGGAATTTACCATTAACTCCAATACATGAATTATGTAAACAATGCCGAAAATTATAACAATGGAGATTCGATTTGCTAATTCTGTTTAGGGAAAGGAAGTAGTTATGAAAAAAATAATCCGGTTTGTTGCCGGAAGCGTGTTGGTTTGTTTGCTATTGATCACGTCGATAAGCGGAGCTTATGCTGCAACCGGGCTGACAACAGCACCTGATATTGCTACGGACCAGCAAAAGGCGATTGATTTGCTGAATGCTGACCGCAAAGTGGACGGACTGCCTCCTTTGAAGGTTGATCCCAAATTGGCTGCATTAGCACAAAAATATGCACAGGATATGATGAACCGCAGATTTTTCTCCCATACAAACCCGGAAGGACAGTCACCTTTTGACCGTATGCGGGCTGCAGGTATTAGTTATGGTTATGCCGGTGAAAATCTGGCAATTAATAATTCCGTTAGTGGCGCAGAACAAGCATTTATGAACAGTCCTGAACACCGGGCAAATATTCTGAATCAGCATTATACCACAGTAGGAGTAGGCGTGATCAATGCTCCCAATGGCACGGTGTATGTTGCGCAAGAATTCACCGACAAGTAAAAAATATTTGTGATAATATCAAGCCAACCATTGACAGCAAATATCTTATGTTGCTATAATTTGTTTAGTATTAAAAGTTTAAGCCGATCAGTAAACTGAAGGCCGAGAATTTCTTTTAAGGAATTTTTGGTCTTTTTTTAATTTGAATATTTATTTAACCTAAGAATAAACTAGCTTTAATCCTCTTATCAAGAGTGGTCGAGGGACTGGCCCGATGACGCCCGGCAACCGGCAGTAATGCAGTGGTGCTAAATCCAACAGGACATTAGTCTTGAAAGATGAGAGAAAGGTGTTGACTTTAAATAACTCCTTTCCTCGAGATTATCGAAAAAGGAGTTTTTTTCATTTATTTTTTAGGGGGAATTACTTATGAAGTTTGAGTCAAAGATTGTACACATTGGAGTATGTACCGATTTAGTTACCGGTGCGGTCAGCACCCCTGTTTATCAATCAGCAACTTTTCGTCACCCTGCCTTAGGAGAAAGTACAGGTTTTGATTACACCCGCAGTCAAAATCCCACCAGGAAGGTCTTGGAAGACGGTCTGGCTTTAATGGAGGATGGTCAGGTTGGTCTGGCCTTTGCATCAGGTATGGCAGCAGTTACTGCAGTATTGATGTTGTATCAGGCGGGTGATCATGTGGTCCTTGTAGAAGACTGTTATGGCGGCACCTACCGGGTATTAGACCAGGTTTTTACCCGGTTTGGCCTTACCGTAACTTTTGTTGACAGCAGTAATGTGCAGGAGGTTGCGCAAGCAATTCAGCCTAATACCAAGGCCATATTTGTGGAAACACCGACCAATCCGTTGATGAAGATTGCCGACATAAGCGCACTGGTGTCAATTGCCAGGGGCAGGGGCATTCATACTGTTGTGGATAATACTTTCCTAACACCCTATTACCAGCGGCCCCTGCAATTAGGGGCTGACATTGTAATACACAGCGGTTCAAAATATTTGGCAGGCCATAATGATTTGGTCTGTGGTTTTGTAGTTGCCCGGACTGCGGAATTAGGTGAACGCTTAAAGTTCATCCAGAACGCTACCGGTGGAGTATTAGGGCCAAATGATAGCTGGCTGGTAATCAGAAGCCTGAAAACGCTGGCGTTAAGAATGGAAAAACATAACGCCAATGCTTTGACTGTTGCTCGGTGGCTCAAGTCGCATCCCCGGGTGACCAAGGTCTATTATCCCGGCTTACCGGACCATCCGGGAAAAGCTGTTCATGATAGTCAGGCAACCGGCTACGGTGGTATGGTATCTTTTGTTGTTGATAGCCAGGAGCTGGCGGCCGCTGTTTTAAAACAGGTAAAATTAATCCAGTTTGCCGAAAGTCTGGGTGGGGTGGAATCGTTAATTACCCTGCCGGCCGTTCAGACCCATGCCGATGTCCCGGCTGAGACGCGGGAACGTTTAGGAATTTCAAATTGTTTGCTGAGGTTGTCGGTGGGTATTGAGGATGCGGCGGATATTATTGCCGACTTGGATCAGGCTTTGGTTTGTTCTAAATAGGCTATGATAAACAGAATTTTTGATATGTTCGCGCGGGTCTGGCAGAAAGGGCAGACGGGATTTCGCTGCCATCTAGCGCAAGTGCTAGAGTCCCGTTTACCCTTTCTGCCGATTGCCATTATCATAGCTTAGAGTTTCAATTTGCCGTTTGGTGGCATTACTGATGATCTAACCCTCTGATCTAACCCTCTTAATATCTAATTCAAGGTAAAATATTGACAGTTTTCGCCGCTGGATGATACACTACGAAAAGGTCTGATAATTAAGTGCCAAGGCTTATTGGCGCAATGATTGTAAGCCTTAGTTTTGGTGACAACAGTCATGTAATGGGGGAATAGATTTGCGGGAAATTTATCGCGGAGCAATGTATTTGTCAGCCGCCGCTGCAATTTGGGGCGGGACATATGTTGCAAGTAAATATGTTTTGGATATTATTCCGCCGTTTACGCTGCTTTTTATTCGCTATTTAATTACTTCGGTAGTGCTAGTGATGGTTTGTTGGCGGCAAAACATCCCGGTAGTTCCCCGCAGGGATAAAGGACTGTTATTTCAGGTGGGTTTTGTCGGCTATTTCTTATCAATTAGTGCCCAGTTTATTGGCACTAAGTTGTCTTCCGCTCATATGGGAGCAGTAATTACCACCTTGTCGCCTATGTTTCAATCTTTGTTCGCTATTTGGCTGTTAAAAGAAAAAATATCAACAGTCCAGGCTGCTGCTTCGGTAATTGCATTTAGTGGAGTAATGGCAATTATTATCCTGCCCGGCGGCGGGCCGGATGAAGCATCATCGCTGGCGGGAAGTATGGTGCTGCTGCTGGCGGCGTTGTTCTGGGGTTATTATTCGGTAATCTCCCGCAAGGCATCGGTAAACGTTTCTTCATTGCAGATGACTACCTGGGGAATTCTGCTGGCCACCGGCTTTTCTTTTGTTGCCGCTTTTTCGGAAATGTCTGCTTGGAACTTAAATCTGTTGCTCAGTTGGCAGATCGTTTTTAGCCTTTTATATTTAAGCGTTATCGGTACGGCAGTGGCTTTTTTCAGTTGGAACAAAGGGTTGGCTTTGGTACCCTCCCACCAGGCAGCAATATTTTTCTTTTTTCAGCCTGTTGTCGGCAGTTTGTTGGGATGGGCTCTGCTTGATGAGAAAATAACCGGCTCGTTTTTTCTGGGCACAGTATTAATCATCGGCGGAGTTTATTTGAGTATGCGACAACCTGCCAAGGTTTAGTCAAAGCATATTCTTGACAAGACTGGTAATGGTGATGTGAGCTGCTCATTTTAAGGAGGGAATTTATTACATGGAACAAGGAACATTGAATTGACATTGGTCGTTTTTAGTGATATTATTACAACAATGAAATAAAAAATAGCTGATTGGAAAACCAAAGGCTAAACAGATGTCTAAAGGGATGTCGGTTTAGCCTTTTAATGTTCAAATTACCTAAAAAGGAGAGATTAAAATGACTAAAATTGCTAAGAGCTTAATAGACCTTATTGGGAATACCCCGCTGTTGGAACTTACTAATTATAACCAAAAGCAAGATTTAAATGCCAAGCTGATTGCTAAGTTGGAGTATTTTAATCCGCTTAGCAGCGTAAAGGACAGGATTGGCTATGCCATGATCAAGGATGGTGAAGAGAAGGGCTTGATCAACAAGGATACTACCATCATTGAACCGACAAGTGGCAATACCGGTATTGCACTTGCCTTTGTTGCTGCTGCCAAGGGGTATAAATTAATCCTGACTATGCCTGATACCATGAGTATTGAGCGGCGCAGTCTGCTGAAAGCTTTGGGAGCCCAACTGGTGCTCACTCCTGGCGCCGAAGGGATGAAGGGTGCAATAAAGAAGGCGGAAGAACTTGCTGCGGAAACTCCTAATTCTTTTATACCTCAACAGTTTAAAAATCCTGCCAATCCGGAAATACATAGAAAGACCACCGCGGAAGAAATATGGCGCGATACTGACGGGCAGGTAGATATATTTGTAGGCGGTGTGGGCACCGGCGGGACTTTGACCGGTATAGGCGAAGTGCTCAAAGCCAGAAAGCCGGGGGTCAAAATAGTGGCAGTGGAGCCCTTTGATTCTCCAGTATTGTCTGGCGGCAAGCCTGGTCCGCACAAAATTCAGGGAATTGGTGCAGGCTTTGTGCCTGAGATCTTTAATACTGAGATAGTTGACGAGATTTTTAAGGTGAAAAACGAAGAAGCTTTTGCTACGGCCAGAGAGATAGCCCAAACTGAAGGTTTGCTTGTGGGCATATCAAGCGGGGCGGCAGCTTTTGCGGCAACCCAACTGGCCAAGAGACCGGAAAACAAAGGAAAAACCATTGTAGCATTGTTGCCGGATACTGGCGAAAGATATTTGTCAACGGCATTGTTCCAAGCTGAGTAGATTTGTTCAGGTAAAATTGGACATGAATAAAGGACTGGCCTTGATTTGGCCGGTCTTTTTTTTGTAAAGAAAAATGGTCTATATCTACAGTTCGAAAATAAACAGGAAAATGTTATTATATAAGAAACTGATTGTTCATAATACATACGGTTTAAAATTTAGCAATTCATCACCTTATAGCGGTCCTTGCATATCATATAATAAGCAGCAGCATTTGTACGTAAATACCTGCTAAATTATTGATGTCTTTTTGCAAGGTGGTGGACTAATGCTTGAATTTGTTTTTTATTGTTTGTTGGTAGTTGGTGCAATTACTATCGGTCTCTTGGCCAAAATGATGATAGATTTCTGGAAGATGCGTTCAAAGTCAGGCAGGTAGTTTGTACTGCGGCAAAGTGCCGCAGTTTTTTATTGCTTGATCAGAATTTATAAATTATAATGATAATGCGAGTTAATCTCATTTAACAGAAATTTAACATATTATTAACCATAAACAAGCCTGTCATATAGTAAAATAATTAAAGGCAGCCATTAACGCTTTTGGGAGAGTAGGATATTTATGCAAAATAATGTACTTATATCAGCAGCTCAGAAATCTAGTGCCAGCATTCCTGTTCATAAACAAAGATTTATCCATAATCTTAAGCCGTTAAACTGTCGCACCACACTACGGCAGACGCATATTCCAAAGGATGAGATTATACTTGCTTTATTGGATCGCCGGCGTCGAAAGCTCGAATACAAAACGGCAATTGTGGTTGAAGGCCTGCAAAATGATATCCAAAATGTGATTGACACTTTTATTATCCAGGCGAAAGCCAGGACAGGCAGCTTTGCGCGGGAGATCATTACCGGGGCGGAGAAATTTACGACAGCCTCCTTCCAGGAGTATTTTTCAACAAATGAATTAGGTTTAATTTTAATTGATATTGAGAAAGAATTACAAAGTAAAATAAAACAACACTTAAATTTAATAGTGAAAATTGACTTAGTAATAAATGATATAATGCTTCAATGTCATGCGGAACATAATTTCATAGCCGGGTTGGTATCGCAGTATCGGACTACGTATGCCATAAGTAAAACTGCTGCCAAAGCCGCCGATGACGCTTGCCAGAAAGCTTTATCCCATGCCAAATTGCCCTGGATTATTGACAGGATTTCCCGGAAGATAGAATTTGGCTCTAGGGGATTAGCATTATTTAACTGTAATCCCAGATCTGAAGCAATCCGTTGTGCGGGCGAATTAGAAAAATGTCTTAACGGAGTGCTGGATAATATAGGATTAAGAATTGTTGCGGAGCTTAAGAAAAGGATTTCAGATGGTATTTATAATCTGGTGGATACTACCGTTATTGCGGAGATTAGCGATATGGAGAACCTGGTAAAAGTAAATGCCATAAAGAGAAAGTCAAAACACAGGAGAAAACATTTGGTGTTAGTAGAAGCTGTGTGAATCTGGATGATTCACACAGCTTCTTTTTTTACTGTATCAGAAAGTATAACTTTCCGGGTTTTTCTAAAGTATTTCGCTTTACCTTGTAGAGCCGAAAAGTAACTTAAATTCTTTACAGTATGAAAACGGAACGTTTTTCTTACCACAAATTAGCGCATAGATTTAAACACAATGTGAGAGAATAACCCAATACGGATGACAAAAGTATTGAAAGGAAGGTTAAGATGCCAAGTATGGACAGTAGTCCCGCCGCAAGCCAGGAGAAGGCGGAACGAAATGAGGAGAAACATAGCGGACGGGCTCAGAAGATGCGGGAACGCGCAATGGAAGCCACAAATGAAGATACGGTAATGGGGCTGGAACAGGTATTTGAGGCTAAGCTAGCCGCAATTCGTACTTATGAAAAAAGACTAACTATGGTAACTGATCCTTACGCCCGCAAAACTATCCAAAATATGATTCGCAAAGAGCGTAGGGAACTGGTAAATCTGGCCGATCTTACCGATTTAGTTGAGCAAGGGCCCGAAATGAATGGACTGACGAGAACCAGAAGAAAATTGAACCACCAAGTTAAAACAAATACCGGCAAGGATCTTACTTTTTGGCTGGGAGCAGCAGTTGTCGGAGCAGTATTATTGCCAAGTGTCAGGGAAAAGCTTCGCCCATTGGCCGTAAAAGCGGTACAAGGAGTCATGGGATTATCGGAGCAGGCTCAGGGATTATTTAGCGGTGTCCGGGAAGATATAGAGGATTTGGTTAGCGAGGCTCAATTTGAAAAACTAAAGGACTCAATTGACGGTGCAATTGCGGATGAGATTGTTGAACCGGAATTGCCGACTGATTTAAACTAAATCTATAGGTAGGAGGACAAATTGGCTACTAGTGAAATGTTACAGCAGAAGATGGGAAATGCCATGCAGAATCTGCGGGAGGCTGTGGATTTGAGTATAGAACTGCGGGCCCAGTCGCCACAGAATAAAAGCGAAGTCATAAAACTATGGGAAGATTTCTTAGGTCAATTTTTTGGCTATATTAAGCAAAGGAGTAAGGAAGCGAAAGATAACTTACTTGCCGGTATCTCCTGGACCCGGCTCAAAATATTTTAAATTACACAGCAGCAAGGACACAAGCCCTTGCTGCTAAATTTTCCAGGTGAGCTTATCGAAGGAGGAACAGAGAAAACATGGCAGCCCCTTTGGCAACAAAAGATTACAGGCTATTGCCAGGACGACTTAGAATATCAGTTTGCGGTTTACACAGGAACCAGCATTTTGCTGATTTCTTTACCAGCCAACTTCATAAGACTGCCGGAATAACAGCGGTAACGGCGAACCGCCTTACAGGTAAAGCATTAATCTATTTCGATGAAAAAGTCCTGAATTTTGAGGATTTACAGGACAGTATCCGTCGAATTCAAGACAAATACTTTTTAAAGTCAAATACTGCAGCCAATCAATCTCCTGCCCGGACGGAAATAGGTACTTCAGCAAGAATAGATTCATCTCATGTTATCTATACGGCCGCAACAGGAGGCGTTTTGGCCGGCTTGCTGGTTAAAAGACGGTTAATTGGCAGGTCGCCTTTGGCATCATCACCCCATGTTTTTAACTTAGTAGCGTTAACAACAATCGTGTCCGGGTATCCTATTTTACGCAATGGAATTGCAGCCCTGTTACAGAAGAAACGCATAAATTGCGATTTAATTATTTTTCTGGCAACATTGGTCTTACTGGCAATGAGGGAAAGTCTGACCGGCCTTTCGGTATTATGGATTGTACATTTAAGCAACTTGTTTCAGCAGGTAATGCAGCTAAAGACCCAAAATAGTATCCGCGAAATCTTAGCGGGAAAACAACAGCAGGCATGGCTAATGGCAAATAATCAAATCCAAGCCGTGAAAATAAGTGAAATAAAAAATGATGATATTGTAGTTGCGCATTCAGGTGAGCGTGCGGTTGTGGATGGCGAAATAATTGCCGGTAATGCAACAGTAAATGAATCGGCTATCACCGGAAACTGCAAGCTTACGACCAAACAAACTGGAGACCGGATTTTTGCGGGTACTGCCATACAATCAGGTGTTGTTCATATTAGAAGTGAAAGAGTTGGTAGGGAAACACTGGCAGCAAAAGCTATAGCAATGGTGGCGGCTGCACCAAAGGCCCGAGGGTCATCTACCTGTACAGATGATTTGTATTCAAATAAGTTGACAGTATGGACTGGTTTGACAGCCGGATTAGTATTTTTGCTTACCCGTGATCTAAGACACAGTCTGGCGGTTCTGCTGGCCGGGTGTCCGGCGGCAATTGCACTGGCCAGAAATGCGGCATTAGGTACGGCGGTGGCTCGAGCTGCGGCCAATGGAATCTATATTAAAGATACACACCTGTTGGAAGCAACAAACTATACTGATACCGTCTTATTTGATAAAACAGGCACGCTGACAACTACCTTGCCGGAAATTACCGAGGTGGTATCATTCGACAGAACATTTAGCCAAGAAAATATATTGGCAATTGCTGCTTCAGGCAATAAATCGACAGAGTATCCCTTTGCCTGTGCCCTGGTAAACGCAGCGGAAAAGCACGGGCTGGAATTACTGCCATCACAAGGTGAATACATTGCAGGCTATGGAGTATCAGCAATCATTGATGGCAAGCAAGTAATGATTGGCAATCAGCTTATGATGACCAGGGAAAAAATTAACCCGGGAATGGCCAAGGGACGGGCGCTGCGGATGGAGCAGCATGGTAATAGTGTATTGTATGTGGCCGTTGAGCGTAAACTTGCAGGGTTAATTGGGGTAAGAGATTCATTGCGTGAGGAGAGTCATGAGGCTGTCGAACAAGTCCGGGCGCTTGGCATCAGTAATATTGGCATTATCAGTGGAGATGTGCCAGGCGTTACGAAAATTGTGGCAAACGAACTTGGTATAAGAGATCGTTGGAGCAATTTATTACCTGAAGATAAGGCTAAGCTTGTTATGCAACTACAAGGTAAAGGGAAACAAGTTATGATAGTAGGTGACGGTACTAATGATTCTCTGGCCTTGACTGCCAGCAATGTCGGTATTGTGATGGGGGGGATAGGAACAGATGCTGCGGTAAATTCTGCCGGCATTGTGGTGGCTGGCGATGATCCGCGCAAAGTTGCGGAAACTATTCTTTTAAGCAGGCATACCCATGAAGTGGTTAAACAAAACATAGCTATTGCTGCGGGGTTAAACGTAGCCGGCATTGCTTTAGCTGTTGCCCGGCTAATTTCGCCGCTAACAGCAGGTATGTTGCTAAATATCAGCACCTTGGGGGTGATTATTAATTCCGGGAGATTGTTATCTGCCAAGAAATACGGGCAAGGCCAAAAACAAAAAACTACAGCGGTAATGGAACGGTTTTTTAGCCGCCAGTCAAGGGATTCAGCTCAGATTGCGGTATCAGAATGCAGTGCCAGTTTAGCGCCCAATGTAATGAATTCCGCTATCAATGCAGTTCAGGCTGATTATTATCGTTCAACCGGTGCAGATACCTGTGATTTTTTGCAAACATCGCCGCGTTTTGGCTTAAGTAGGAAGGATGTAGAACAGCGTCGCCGGCATTTAGGTCGGAATGAAATTGCCAAAGCGCCGTTGCCATCTTTTGGGCAACTATTCTTTAGACAATTTAAAGATTTAATCGTTCAGGTCTTATTAGGGGCTGCCGGACTGACATTTTTTCTTGGGAAGGTCAAGGATGCTATGTTGACACTTGGAATTGTAGCCGCCAATGCAATTCTTGGTGTTATTCAGGAGAAAAAGGCCGGTAAATCCATCGAAGCATTAAAGCGTATGTCCGCACCCCAGGCAAAAATAATAAGAGAAGGCAAAACGATAAAAGTTTTTGCCGGTGAATTAGTGCCTGGTGATATCATTTCACTTGAGGCCGGTGATCGCGTTCCGGCAGATGCGCGCTTGTTGAGTACTGCCCAGTTTGAAGTTGAGGAGTCTTCATTAACCGGAGAAACCTTACCCATGAAAAAGGACGCTGAATGGCTAAACAGCACAGAATTGCCGCTGGGAGACCGCCGCAACATGATCTATATGGGTACAAGCATTACAAGAGGACGGGCAATTGCCGTAGTGACAGCTACGGGAATGGCTACCGAAATGGGGAAGATTGCTGCCTTAATTCAGCAGGACCAGGAGGAACAGACACCATTACAAAGGCGGTTGGAAGAATTGGCAAAGCACTTGGTTTATGGGTGTTTAGCCATTTCCGGGCTTGTTTTTCTAACAGGACTGATGCGGGGGCAGCCAATGCTTACTATGCTGCAGGCAGCTGCCAGTCTGGCGGTTGCGGCAATTCCCGAAGGTTTGACAGCCATAGTAATTGTTGCCCTGGCAATGGGCGTACAACGCATGAGTAAACGAAATATAATTATCAGAAAACTGTCATCTATTGAAACACTGGGATGTGCCACCGTAATTTGTTCCGATAAGACGGGGACACTAACGCAGAACCAAATGACGGTACGTGAGATCTATACTGTGGGCAATAGATGGAAGGTTACCGGCGAAGGATATTCCCCTATTGGTGAGTTTTCCCTGGAAAACAGCAAGGTGATCCCTGCTAATAATCCGGACCTCATGCTTTTACTGTTAACTGGTCATCTATGCAATAATGCCAAGCTAGTTGAAGGAAAGTCCAAAAATAAAGCAAAGGTTGTGCCAATTACCAAATGCCATTCAGAGCAATGGACGGTAGACGGTGATCCAACAGAAGGCGCACTATTGGCAGTAGCCGGAAAAGCAGGGATTCGCCAACAACAGCCTGAGTACAATCACAACCGTGTGAAAGAAAACCCGTTTGACTCTGAGCGTAAAAAGATGTCAGTTGTTTGTGCGAAGGCAGAAGAAGGATTATTCCTCTATGCCAAGGGCGCTCCTGACAGGCTGCTTGCGGATTGTACCCATGTTATAAACCAAGGTCAAATAGTCCCGCTTGATGAGGCAACGCGCCGGCAAATTGAGCAAGAAAATGAACGCATGGCCAATGATGCTTTACGGGTGTTGGCCTGCGCTTATCGCAACGTGTCGGAGGATGAGCTGGGGGATGGGGAAGGACTAGAAAAAAATATGGTTTTCTGTGGTTTGATTGGGATGATAGATCCTCCCCGGGCCGAAGTTCCTGAGGCTATTATAAAATGTAAAAAAGCCGGTATTAAAGTCGTTATGATCACCGGTGATCATCCTAATACTGCGCGGGCAATTGCTGATGAACTCGGCTTATTTGATCAGGGGTGCACCGTTTTGTTAGGCCAAGAAATCGATAAAATGAGCGATGACGAACTTGATGCTGTTGTTGATTCAGTCTGTGTATATGCCAGAACAGCGCCTCATCACAAATTACGCATAGTTAAAGCACTAAAAGCGAAAGGGCATATCGTGGCAATGACCGGCGACGGTGTGAATGATGCCCCGGCAGTCAAGTTTGCCGATATCGGTATTGCCATGGGACAGACAGGCACTGAGGTAACCAAGGAAGCAGCCAGCATGACATTGGCTGATGACAACTTCGCGACCATCGTCAAAGCAGTTGAAGAGGGACGGTCCATCTACGCTAATATCAGGAAAGCAATTCGTTATCTTGTTGCCACAAACATTGGCGAAGTTGTGCTAATGTTCCTGGCTGCATTGATGGGAATGCCAGCCCCGTTATTGCCCATTCAACTTCTCTGGATTAACATGATCGGAGATGGGTTGCCGGCAATAGCATTAGTCAATGATCCTCCGGCCAAGAACATAATGGACCAACCTCCCCGGACTTCCAATGATAGTGTTTTCTCCGGGGGACTGGGGTACAAAGTAATGACCAGAGGACTAATAATCGGCTTGGCAAGCTTGGTGCTATTTGTTTGGAAAGTCAGTTCAGGCAGTAGTTTAATCGCTGCGCGGACCTTGATGATTGCTCACCTGGTCATTAGTGAGTTTGTCCATATTTTCGATTGCCGGATTGAAAATCACACCGGCAAGGTAGGTCTTTTCAGCAATAAATGGTTAGTTGGAGCAGTAGCCGTATCAATGATGATGGTAGCGGGAATAATTCACTTGCCTGTTTTGCAATCGATTTTCGGCACGGCAGCTTTATCGGCAGGCGATTGGCTGATTGCTCTTGCAGCGGCAGGCATTACCTCAATCGTTGACATCACAGTCGTTAAGGCATTGACGACCCGGCAGAATGCTAAAGTAACGCCTTTTAACCCTGTCGCTGCTTTTGCAGAAGTGTAGCTAATTGTATCTGGTATGCTTAATGACAAGAACCTCCCGATTTGGGAGGTTCTTGTCATTAAAAGCTTGGTCTCATTCTTTTTGCGGTGATACGTTTTTTTTTCATATGTCCATAGCCTATAGTGGCGTCAACGGATTCAATGGCAGTATCAGTTTCTTGAATGTCATTTGAATACTGTTCCCCCCTGGTGTGCTTGGAATACTGCTGGCGAGAGGCTCTTGCCTCATCAACAATATCTCTAAAATCCTTTCGCAGTGATTTTGCTTTGTCAGAGATGGCCAGGACACCGGCGGTGGCAGCTACCGCCACACGGCGTCGACGGGACTTTAGGTTGTTGCCCAATGAATCAAGATCTTCTTTTACTTCGTCTATATGAGAATGTTCTTCTATCCCTGATCTGGTAGCTACATTCTCGACTTTCTCCCGCATTTTTTCCCCTATCGCTTTTACTTTGTCAGCTACAACTAATACCCCCTTGGTTGTCATCACGGCTGCAGATCTAATGCCATGGCGCACCGGTGGGAAAGATAAAGCAGCCGCTGCTCCAGTTACGAAAAGCAGCACAGGTGAACTGCGGCTTAACAAGCGCGTACCAAAACGAATGGGATTCATAATATGAAGGAAACCTCCTTTGATTCTTTCTTTTATAGTTTCCTTTGATTAAAGGACTTATGTATGTCACTTTGATTGGAATGAAGTTGCGATATTGTGTATTTTATTAAGGTCGGAAAAATAGATCGAGACAAAGCAATAAAAAAATCAAGCGTCAATTGCTTTTCGTAGGTCCTGTTCCTGTAATTCCCAGTTGACTGTATAATATGAATATAGTAATATGTCCTCTACGCCTTACGAATTGGCGAGGCAATAGTGTGCTTGCAGGGAGACCGTTTTATCAATTTCTGATAGTAAAAGAATTGGCGAAAGACGAAGTCCCTGGTGGATGCAATTACCATTACAGTGACTATTGACACATTGATAGGGAAAATGCTAATATAATATTCCGCCATTAAGCGGTAATGGGGTTTTTAATGGGGGCGTAGCTCAGCTGGGAGAGCACCTGCCTTGCAAGCAGGGGGTCAGGAGTTCGATTCTCCTCGTCTCCACCAAAAGACAAGTATATTCCTCGATAGCTCAGTTGGTAGAGCAATCGGCTGTTAACCGATCGGTCGTAGGTTCGAGTCCTACTCGAGGAGCCAAATTTAATTTATTATATTTTGTGATTTGGGCCTATAGCTCAGCGGTAGAGCAGCCGGCTCATAACCGGCTGGTCCCTGGTTCGATCCCAGGTGGGCCCACCAATATGCGGGAGTGGCGGAATTGGCAGACGCACCAGACTTAGGATCTGGCGGGTAACCGTGGGGGTTCAAGTCCCTTCTCCCGCACCAATTCAATTATTCACGGGTCCGTAGCTCAGCTGGATAGAGCATTTGACTACGAATCAAAAGGTCGCAGGTTCGAATCCTGCCGGGCTCGCCATTTTAATTTTTTTGCCGCGGTAGCTCAGTCGGTAGAGCAGAGGACTGAAAATCCTCGTGTCGGCAGTTCGATTCTGCCCTGCGGCACCATATGCTGGTGTAGCTCAATAGGTAGAGCAGCTGACTTGTAATCAGCAGGTTGGGGGTTCAATTCCTCTCGCCAGCTCCAAAAAATATCGGAGGGGTTCCCGAGTGGCTAAAGGGAGCAGACTGTAAATCTGCCGGCTCTGCCTTCGCTGGTTCGAATCCAGCCCCCTCCACCAAACCAAACATCGCGGGATGGAGCAGTTGGCAGCTCGTCGGGCTCATAACCCGAAGGTCACAGGTTCAAATCCTGTTCCCGCAACCATACGGCGGCGTAGCTCAGTTGGCTAGAGCATGCGGTTCATACCCGCAGTGTCCGGGGTTCAAATCCCTGTGCCGCCACCATCATATAAGCGGGTGTAGCTCAATGGTAGAGCACTAGCCTTCCAAGCTAGCTACGAGGGTTCGATTCCCTTCACCCGCTCCAAATTATGGGCGATTAGCTCAGCTGGGAGAGCGCCTGCCTTACAAGCAGGATGTCGGCAGTTCGATCCTGTCATCGCCCACCAACTCGATGTGCGAGATGCGAAATGCGGGTATTCGATGAGAATATCGTAAAA
>JAEYSJ010000221.1 GCA_023434855.1 Bacillota bacterium
CTGACAGGTTGCTGAAAATTATTATAAGGCTGCGTGAATCTTTCCCTAAACTTTCCCGGGTAACTTGTTATGCCGGTCCTAAGGATGTTTTGGCAAAGAGTCCGGAAGAGTTGCAGGTTTTGCATAAAGCCGGGCTAAAAATTATCTATCTGGGAATGGAAAGCGGTGATGATGAAGTCTTGGCATTACTGCATAAAGGGGTTACTGCCGGCGAGATGGTTGCTGCCTGCCGCAAAGTCATTGACGCAGGCATAAAATTATCGCTGATGGTGATATTAGGAGCCGGTGGCGCGGCTTTTTCACGTCAGCATGGGATTCGCACAGCGCAAACGGTTAATATCATCCAACCCAACATGTTGAGCATCTTAACCCTGATGCTTCATCCGGGTTCTGAATTAAGGGAAGCAACTGATAGAAAGCAATTTTTCCCGCTTTCGCCATATCAGCTGCTGCAGGAACTGCGGCTCATAATTGCAGGCTTAGATTTCCCCGTCGATTCTCATTGTCTTTTCCGCAGTAATCATGTATCAAATCTTCTACCATTATCAGGAACATTGCCTAAAGACAAAATCAATCTGCTTAAAGAACTCGATTCTGAACTTGCCACTAGCGACCGCCAGACAGAGCCAACATACAATGAAACTGATTTGTATTAGAGTGTGTTTCAAAAAAACACACTTTCCCTACTATTCTTTTAAACTGTTACAAAATACCCTGATATTAAACGCCCGGGAAACCGCACAGTAAGGGAATATCTGGTTACTGCGCTGAAAGGCCTAACGACAGGGACGGGTATTTTGTAACAGCCTCTATTAGTAAAGATTCAAAGAGATGTATTTGAACAAAAAATAATGAACCCAATTCATGCCAGACTTGAATTGGGTTTATTTTAATTTAAGCTGAACATTGATTTCAGGGCAGCTTCCCCGGCCCCGGGTGTTGTCGACGCGCTCAATGATAATCGTATCCAGAATGGCCCGTATAGCTGTTCTTTTTTCCAGTATTGTAATACTGTCGTGCTGAAGATTAAGTCGAATAGCGGAGACAATATCGCCAGTAGAGCGGGCTGAGACGATAGCAGCCAATTCAGCTTCGTACGTTTTCCTCATTTGGGCAATGTCCGCTAACTGCCGCTGGATGTCTGTCAATTGACTTTGTATTTCAGCTTCTGTTAGAATTTTCTGCCGGAACCAGCGCAGTACAGCATCCTTTTGGTGCAGCAATTCTTTTTCGGTTTGTTTAATTTGGTCAAGCGCCGTTTTTTGCTTCTGGTTCTCTTGCTTTGGCGACACAGTCTGAACATATTCAGCTAGCTTTGCCGGATTATAAAAGAGTTCCAACAAGTAATTAAAAACATATTCATCAAGTATTTTAGTTGGTACCTGCCTGGCTGTGCACGGCTTTTGCCCGGAATATGTGTAGGATGAACTTTTCTGGCTAATGCAGGCATAATAACTTATAAGCTTCTTGCAGCCGGAATGGGATATTATCATGGCCCGGCCACATTTAGCACAAATAACAAGTCCGTTTAACAGATAATCGTGCTTCAAATTACGTTTGGCCAGGTCCTTATTTTCCTGCAGTTGTTTTTGGGCGGTTTGCCAGGTAACTTCGTCAATAATTGCGGGAACGTGTATGGGAATCCATTCTGATTCTGGGCGCAGTGTCCGTTTTTTTTTGTTTAAACCAATCTTTTCATACCGATATTTCATCGAATGGATTATGCCTTTATAAAGGGTATTGGTTAAGATCCGATGTACGCTGGATGTAAGCCAGGCCCTTTTGGCCCGGGGAGAAGGGATACCGCGGGCATTAAGTTCTTTACAGATACGGGCTGTGCCCATTTTATCCTGAACAATGAAATCGAAAATCATTCTGATGATTGCAGCTTCAGTTTCGTTGATAACATAGGTACTTTTATCAGGATCAAAGCTATAGCCGAAGGGTTTGGCATTACTGATAACGAATCCTTTACCTGCCTTGCCGCGTTTACCGCGCATTGTTCGTTCTTTGATCTTTTCCTTCTCGTATTCGGCTACGATACCTTGAAATTTATACATCAGCTCACCTTCGGAAGTTGCTTCGAAATTTACTGACGCAAATTTTCGCAAAGCTCCGGCTTTATTTATCTCTTCCGATATGATGAGCAGATGAATTGTTTTGCGGGCCAGTCTGTCAGGTGCGTAAGCAATAACCACATCAAATTGTTTTCTTGTCAGTTTTTCTCGCATATTGCTCAGTGCCGGACGGTCAATAAACTCACCCGAATAACCGTCATCAACAAATTCTTCGATGTTTGTAGCCCCTAATTCGTAGGCATATTTTCGGCAGGCTTCTAATTGAGTATCTATGGAGTAGCCCTTTTCAGCTTGTTGATCTGTAGATACACGGACATAGATTGCCGCATTCATTGTTAACACGTCCTTAATTCTAAAAATTAATCAGTTGAAGCCAATTGCATTCGTTTTAGCAGAGCTTCAATGAGTAGCGACATAAATTTTTTACTATATTCATCCTGCAGGACGGGATTATAATTGACCGGAGTTATTTTTACAACAGGGCCAGGAGCTGGTTGTAGTTTAGCTTTTTTGCCCATCTTCCCATCACCTCGCTTAATCATATGCGGAGCAATGGTTGTCTGATTAACGAGATTTCGGCAGAAAATCAGTAATATTTTTTGCAGCCACAATAACTGTGGCTATAAAAATAATATGGAATCAAAATAGTTTTACATTGTAATTTAAATAAGTTGATTATGTATCATGGTGTAAAAAAACAATGGGAATTAATGCAAATAGAGGAATATCATCTCAAACAATAGAAATAGCAAATATATTAGACATTAATCAAAGAATATGACAAGAAAGGATTTGAAGGAATGCGAAAATATCAGCAACATCCATCAACATCCCGCCAAGAAACATTGCGGTTGATTATGGAATACTCACAGTTTCAGCCCCGCGTGGAAGTGGTACCTGTCCGGGAAGCGCTGGGCCGGGTTACTGCCAGGGACATCCAGGCAGAAAATACATTGCCCAATTCTCCCAGCAGCACCATGGACGGAATTGCCGTTAAATCCGCCAATTTAAACAACATTGCCGACATCAGCCAGTGGCAGGAAGGCATTGATTATGTTTTCAGCAATACCGGTGTTGGTATACCGGATGAATTTGATACCGTCGTTCTGATTGAAAACGTGGAATTTGACGAGGCCGGAAGACTGCGAAATCTACTTAACCCGCAGCCAGGGCAAAATGTGCGGCCTGTAGGAACAATAATGCAGACCGGTGAAATTCTGGTTCCCGCTCATTATTTGCTGCGACCGGCCCAGTTGGGCCTTTTGATAGCCGGAGGCATCACCGAAGTGGCTGTGCTGGCAAAGCCAAGGGTTGCTATTTTGCCGACAGGCAATGAGCTGGTACCGGCCGGCTGCACTCCACCCCGCGGTAAAAATGTGGAATCCAATGGTACAATGATTGAAGCTTACGTTAAAATGATGGGAGGAGAACCGCGGTTATTTCCCATTACCCGTGATGACCCGGATGAATTGTTCAAAATAATAAACGCTGCGTTAGACTGGGCTGATATAGTTATCTTAAACGGTGGAACTTCCAAAGGCAGTGATGATAGAGCGATCGAAGTTCAGGAAACCATCGGCAAAATTCTCGTCTATGAAGTAGACTATGGCCCAGGCAAGCATACGACAATGACGGTAGCCGGTTCTAAACTCATAGTGGGGACGGTGGGTCCGACGATCGGCGCTGAATATGCGGTTGAATGGTATGTTAGCCCGCTTATCAATAAATATTTATCACAACCAACTGCTGAGCCTCAGAGGCTTAAGGTAACACTTGCTGAAGAAATAGTTCTTCCTGCGCCTATTGATGTTTACGCCAGGATGCAGGTCAGAAGAACCGGTGAAGCCTATGAAGCTATACGGGTAAACCCTGCCGGCCCTTTGGCAAAACAAATGATGGCCAATGCCTATATGCTTATTCCTGGAGAGGTCCAAAGATATAAGGCCGGTGAAGTAGTGGAAGTGACATTGCGCTGCCCGTTGGAATATATTGAGAAATGCTATTAATTTGCTATGCAAGAATGATGATAGGGGACGGTGGTTTTTCCACAAGACAAAACCACTCGTCCGCTGTCTATATTATGTTCGGAATAATTACAAAAGGCGTTATTACTTGCCTGGGGTAATAAGTGAAATTAAAAGAAAATTTAAATAAACCTAATGTATAATAAAAATTTGTTGTTTTTGTTAATTTA
The DNA here is from genome assembly GCA_023434855.1 of Bacillota bacterium. Next base: position 4,273 of record JAEYSJ010000221.1, read on the forward strand.
TGTTGTGCATCATACTCTTGAAAAGTATAATAATAATTGGAAATATATCAATATTTATCCATTTTAGTCATGGAAGCCTATGCTATAGGAGTGATTTTATGCGAATATTGTGGGCAGAAGATGACCAACGACTGGGTAATCTTGTGCGCCAATTATTAACGAGACAACAGCTTCAGGGAGATTGGGTTTGTACTGGTAAAGAGGCTTTGGACTTAGCATTAGCCAATTTTTACGAAGTTGTCATACTCGACTGGATGATGCCGGAAAAATCCGGAATAGAAGTATGCAACACCAGTATCAAGGAGGAATCCTAATACTTACAGCTAAAGATACGATAGATGATTTAGTACAAGGTTTGGAGACCGGTGCTGATGATTATATTGTCAAACCCTTCGAAGTTAAAGAATTAGTTGCCCGTATTCATTCTGTTGCCAGGCGAAGTAAAGTGACCATGAAAGAAGACATAATAAAAGTGGCCGATATAGAGCTTAATCTATTAACAATGTCAGTGAAACGTGGGACCCGGGAAATTCATTTAACCAGTCGTGAATTTCAGCTTCTGCAAGCATTAGCTGAAAATCATGGAAGAATACTGCCACGTGAGGTGCTTCTCAATCGGGTGTGGGGCTGGGAAAATGAAGTATCTTACAACAACCTTGACGCGTTTATACGATTGCTGCGAAAAAAGCTTAACCATCTTGGTAAGGCCGAATTTATCCACAATATTCGTGGGGTGGGTTATACTTTGATTGAGGCTAGCGATGATAGCCAAACTTCGTAAAAAATTAACCAACTTATACACGATTGTTTTCAGTAGTTTTTTATTTATTTTTATTCTTATGGTTAGTACCGGCGCTATTTGGAACATTTACCAAGAAAGAGTTAATGAAATTGAAATTTTGGCCAGCCAGTTAGCGAAAGAACAACGAGATGTCCTGAATCAACATTACAAAAATCCGAATTCATTACCAACAGAACTATTTATAGAAGAAAATTATGACATTAGCGGACAAGTCTTCTATTATTTATTGGACCGGCAAGGAAAGTTGGTAAAGGCTGACCAACCTGTACCTGTACTACGTGATACCGTATTTAATAAAGTCATAAACTGGGACCCGGAGAAAACCACCACTTTCGCCAAACTATCTTTGCCAAATGGTGAGAATGCGGTAATTATTTTAACTGCGCAGAAAATCTTTAGCGAAGAGCAGAATCTTTTAGGGACAATTTATACCGGTAGAGATGTGACGGCCTATGCGCGGGTGCTTGTTCATATTGTTGCCGCTTTATTTTTTGCGGCCCTCGTGTTTAGCTTACTGGCGGCATTAACCGGATATTTTTTGGCCGGCAAAGTCGTAGTTCCAATCGAAAAAGCAATTAAGCGACAAAAGCAATTTGCCGCAGATGCTTCGCATGAGCTGCGTACACCTTTGAGTGTGTTACAAACTTCAATAGAAGCAATTGAATTAGATGAGGAAAATAAATTTTCAGCATTCTCCGTGCAAATTCTAAAGAATGTTAAAGATGAGTTTAATAGGATGAAGCGGTTGATTCGCGATTTATTAACACTGGCAAGGGCAGATGCTGGCGACATTTCGTCATCCAAAACAGTTCTCTTTCTCAACTCAGTTGTTGAGCAAACAGTTCGTTCTCTTAAAATCGCTGCAGAACGCAAGAATATTGAACTAGCCAGTATAGTGCAGGAACCTCTGCAAATAACTGGAGATGCCGATCGGATTTATCAACTGCTTTATATCCTTTAGATAATGGAATCAAGTATACTCCTAAAAATGGTAAGGTGTCAGTACGAATAGAGAATACCTGCACTGCAGGGGGGTTCTATGTAAAAATAATAGTTGAAGATACTGGTTTTGGTATATCTCCTGAATATCAGGACCGGATTTTTGAACGTTTTTTCCGCTTAGACAAATCGCGATCACGGAATATTGACGGGTTTGGACTAGGCTTATCCATCGCTAAATGGATTGTTGATTCACACAATGGAAAAATATATGTCAAAAGTAAACCTGATGAGGGGAGCCAGTTTGTAGTCCTGATTCTCAGTTGTTAAATAATATAAGAACAGTAAAAGACGAGTAGGTGGTTATGTTATGCTAGAAAAACAAAATTACATTATCATCTTCTTATTTGTAACGGGATTCTTCTTTATGCTACAATACAAAGTTTTTGCGTTTATGCCTAACGATGGGGATGGAATCTATTATTATAGTCTCGGAGAAGAATATTACTCAGATGGCAACTATGATAAGGCAATTAAAGCATTTGATCAAGCGCTGTATTTCTTTGATATGGGTAAATCAAAAGGTGATGTTTCAATTGCCAGGATTTATTACGCTGAAGGAGATTGTTATTACTATAAAGGACAATATGAACTGGCTATTATTAACTATGATAAAAGCAATGAAAAATTAATAGGTATGAGCGCGAATATTGAAGACTACGACAATATTATAAATAAAAACCCAAGTGCTAATGCTTACTATGCACGAGGATTTTTGTATTTTCAATCCGGCAAATATGAGAAAGCATTGAATAATTATAACAACTCGCTAAGAATAGAACCCGGAAACGCTCGGGTATACCTAAGTAAGGCAATAATATACGAGAAATTAGGTTTAAAAGCAGACGCAATAAATGCGTATAGAAACTTTATATCCGAATCTGGACAGCCAGATACATTGGTAGATGCTGTCAAACAGCGAATTGAGACTTTAAACCAGTAGGAGATGGGGGAGGGTGATCCCTTTAAAGTTAAACTAAGGACACTTTCTAATTAGGATAAACCTGATCTGCGCGTTAGGAATTGGCACCTCCACTGCCTCCATTGCCACCACACTTTTCGTAAGACAAATCCACCATCCCTTTGTCCTCCTTCGTTTAGACAAAGCGCAATCAAAGGATATTGACAGATTTGGACCAGGCTAGCTACTGATAAATGGATTTAATTCATATAGAAAGGAAGCAACTATGAAAAAATTTCGCTTTTTTTTCTTATTATTGTTTTTTGCAGTTTGTTTAATCGCCGATTCTCCAGCGGTTATGGCTGCTAAAGTAGAAGTCGTTGCGGTGCAGGGTCAGGGTGTTTCAAATGTTTTATTAAATGAATTTAGTGAAATAACGGCGAAAGTGATGCAATTCTATCAGGAGGTATACAATTTCGTTCCAACCAAATCGGTGCAAGTGATTATCGTTCCGGATGAATCGAGCTATTCACATACACTACAACTGTTTGGATATGAGCAAGACCAGGCAGTCCGTGTTGCTAAGGCATCTGCTGCTATATCTATGGGTTCAAAACAGGTTGTCATCATCTGCGCGGACAAGAATTTAAATTATCTTTCTCGAATCAGGACAATCACACATGAAATGTTTCATCAAATCCAATGGGAACTTAAGGGGGATACTCCAGCTTACGAGTGGCTTACTGAGGGTTCAGCGAGAATGAATGAGTATCTAATGTTAGAGTGGCTGGGAAAAGGTTCTGTTGCTACACAGCGACAAAATCTGGTCAATTTACTTGTAAACGTTAAGCTTAAAGCTGAACCGTCAGACATGATCGACGGAACAAAATGGACCAGCCTGATAGAACAAAAAATGTTCCCGTATGAGGTTGCCGAGTTTATGACTCACTATTTATCGGAACAAGTGGGCAATCCGGCAATTCTTAAGTATTTTGCTTACATTGGAGAAACCGGAAGCAAAAGCCAGGCCTTTAAAAAAGCTTTTGGTATGAATCATGACCAGTTTATCAATAAATTTAAGGCTTACATGTCACAAGAAGAAAGAACTATCGGGCAAATAAAGTTTGATGTGGAAGGAGAGATTGCTCCTGAAATTGTTCAGGAGATACAAAATAATGGTAAAGTTGTTGAACAGCTCCTGCGGAGCCAGGGTTGGAGGCTAACTATGTCCCAGCGTTATATCCTGGTTCCGAATCAGGACGCAATGTTGAAAGTTATGCGCCGGGAACTGCCAGAGATGGAAAATGAAAAGTTGTCGCAAATTGTTCAGCGAAGTACAATAGTTCCAATCAGCGGAATGAACCTTGTTTTTGATACCGGAAAACCGCCTGATTCTGAAACCCGCTTTTTTGCACCGGCTTTGTCAATTTGCAAGGAGGCGATCACGATGACGGTCCGGCCGGCACCAGCGACTAATATTTTTTGGCTTTATGAAGGAGAAGCCAGTCTGTTGGCTGCCAAAGCAACGGATGCAGCTGGATTAAAAAATTTCGATGTCGTTCGGCAAAACTGGATTGACGCAATTCGAAAGTCAAAGAGTTATCCATCACTTACAGAGATGAAAAACAGCATGGTGCCTAATTTCCCTCGTTATGGTGAAAAGCTCACTCACATTACCGCAGCAGTAGCTGTAGGCTACTTATCCGAGAAAACCTCTCCTGATAGAGTAGTTGAATATTTTTGTGTGTTGCATGATTTAAATGATGGTCCGAAAGCATTTCAACAAGTGTTTGGTATGTCGCTGGAAGCCTTTAATGATGAATTCTCGTCATATCTGAAATCTCTAAGGGAATGAGTTTTCGGGGATGAGACTTTCAGTCGAGAAGCCGGTACAGAAACGGGTGACTTGGTTTTTCCCAGGTATTATGAGTGATAAAATCTGTAATGATATAAATGAGGACGAGAATCCTAATGAAGATTAAAAAATATGCTAAATAGTATTTCTCGTTACGCGGTCAGTTTTTTTCGCAATTGCCTTGAACCATACAGAGAACCTGAAACCCTAGAAAATTTACAACAGGAACTCAACCAACTAAATACTTTGACAGGAGCTATTTTTGTTAAATCGGATGAATTTAATAAACCAGGTAGTACTGTATTATTGACTAATTATTATACTACTAAGAAAAGTTGGGATGAATTTTATAATATTTTTACTCAGAAGAAGTAATAAAATTTTGAGCAAGTATAGGGATATTGAATATCGTAAAGATAATTATGAGTTGTTAATTTCATATAACATTAAGGAAGAGCAACATACATTTTTGGTTAAATTAGTTTGGAAAGATCATAAAGCTGTTTTTGGTGAGGATTAACTTGTGATTTTATGAAGAATGAAGAAAACGAAATTATTAAGGGAGATAGGAAAACATGTATTTGGAAATTAGTGAAATCTACAAATGGAGTAAGCAAATAATAATTCTTTTATTTCTGTTTGTTATACCAATAGCTTGGTCATCATCAAGTTGTAGTGCTTCTAACATGATGACAACAGAAGTAAAACAGGAACAAAGTTTAGATTTTGACAAAGTACTCGTCAAAAAGGTTCTTTTGGAAGATGGCTATTCAAATGAAGAGGCGGATAAAAAAATTCAATCTATTTACGATTGGTACGATGATAGACTGTACGATGTGATTAATGCTTATGTAAGAGATCGGACAATATTAGATAATATTAATGTACAGGGTGTGACTATGAGGGTACTTATAGAAAGGCGCAAATATAACTTCTGGGACGCACTTTATATGTTAAATGAAACTATTTCAAATCCGCGGTTAGCGCCGTTATTAAGACTCCCGCTCATAACAGAAGAAACATATAATGGAGAAAAGAAAACAGAGGATAAGTCAGGAAAGAATAAATTTAAACAAGTTAGTTTTCTCAGATTTGATAAGGTTTTGGCCAAAAAGCAAATGCTTGCTGACCGTCCGACACGAACGGACGTAGATGCGTTGATTTGGGCATTAACCAGAGCAGATGCTAAGCTGCAAAAAGTCGTTGATGATTATTTGGCTAAAGGGGAAATCACAGATGATTTTAATTGGGAAGGCATGACAATACCAATCATCATGGCATGGCAGGGGAATACTTTTTGGGATGCGCTATTTAGCATGGATGTATATATAGAAAATCCTGGATCAGCTAGGGTAGATAGGGAAAATTTGGATAAAAATCCACTGATGATTTTACTTAAACGTTATTAATTCGAAAGCGTAAAATTGTAGATGTGGGCGGCTAGGCATTTTAGCAGGTCCGAATTGGAAATATATCTTGGAAAACGTCATATAAAGTCATAATTTGATTGTGGGTTTATTGATTATATAATATAATAAACTCACAACTCGTTTATGAGTTTATAATTTTCCTGTGTTTTATACTCATAATAGTTATGTGATTATATTTGTCGGCGAGGTACATAATCATGTTTGTTGAAAAACGGAAGAATGGAACATTCTATTTAAAAAAAAGCGTTTATAATCCGGAAACAAAACAACCCAGGAATACATCGATCTATCTTGGATCAAATCCCATCCAGGCTAAGGAAAAGCTGAAATTGCTTACGGATGATTCAACTATCCTGCAACAAATACCTGATTGCCAGCTATATGAGATTGAACTTAATACGGCGGTTAAGGAACTGCAAAAACTAAATGGATTCCAGACAGAGGGTGTAAAAGGACTTATAAAAGACTACTTACATGAGCTTCTAAATGCGAGACAGTTTATGATTGCGGCGCAGGATGGATTTGTTGTTGCTACCGCCGATTGTCCGGGCTGCCGCTTTAAAAAGGGAAATCACTGCTGCCATTTTCAACAGGATTTTACGAGTGGGTCCGGCAGGTATAAAGACGGGAAATTGGTTCGGTGTGTTGCCTCTGAACCAGGAAAAAACGAACTGACTAGAGGCATAATAAAGCTTCCCTGTGATTTTAGAGAGCAATAGAGTTTCTAAAGCAGCCATCCGGCAGTATACCGCCAGATGGCTGCTTGTTTTATGCTGATTTATATCCTAAGTATTGTCAAAGCCATGGAAGATCATAAAGAAGAGTTGATTTTAATTCTTGCGGGCTATCAAAAGGAAATGGAGAACTTTTTACAAACTAACCCCGGACTGCGCTCCCGTTTTCCTATTCATATCGATTTTCCTGACTATAACCAGCATGAGCTGCTGCAGATAGCTGAGCAAATGTGCGCTAAACGACAATACCGGCTAGCTGCCGATTCAAAAATTGCCTTAGTAAGAATACTAAATTCCCCAACAAATGACGGCGAAGATAATTTCGGTAATGCCCGGGCTGTTCGCAATATTATTGAAAAGGCTATCCGTCGACAGGCTGTGCGTTTAATAGCCAAAGCCAGCACTACCAGAGAAGAATTAATTATTCTTGAACACAGTGATTTGACGGAGGTGAAAGAATGAGGGAATTTGTTATTGTTGGACGGCCGAATTCCGGTAAAACCATGTTTACCCTCAATTTTGCCCATTTCTTAGGTAATAAGACTGTTGACGTTACCTTCCGTACATATGATGGTTTGATTACCTGCAGGCATTTTTCGATCGAAGAAGCCAAAAGAGAATTCTGCGGCATGGTCTTGCATAAGACCCGCTCATTGCAATCAATCGTACTAAAAATTTCTCTCGGTAAAACCATGATCAACTTTAAGCTGACTGATACCTGCGGTATTACCGAGAAAATTCATAATGATGAAGCTATTAGGCGTGGTATGGCTCAAACCCTCAGTTTGATGCGCAGCGCCGATTTTATTTTACATGTTGTGGACTTAGCGTGGGTTTCAAAGGAATATCTGCATAGCTTAAATAATATTGACAAGGAAATATATAACTACGGTTTAGCCCGTCATAGCTATTTGCTATTGGCGAACAAGATTGACCTGCCGGCGGCTAAAGAAAATATGACAAAATTAACGGCAATTTTCCCCAAAGCGAACATTGTCCCTGTGTCAGGACTGCATTCTCAGGGATTTAAAGAGGTGAAAAGTTGTGTGGCCCGCAATATATGAATTTGTCCGGCTAGTCATAGCCGTTATTTTTTGTGCTGCAGCAGTTAAGCTGTCAGATGATTTTTTGGATAAAGATCTTGACAGACATTCAGGACAGACAAATTGGGCGGAAACATTGGGTCATGGTACAATGTTTTACGCTATACTTCTGATAGTATTCGCTGCCGGCATAAACGCTCCTGTCAGTTTGTCTTTATTTCTTAGCAGCTATATTATCGGTATGTTCAATGACTTGAGAAGCTTTTTTCCAAGTAAACTGACCGGCTTTCAGGAATCTGTATTGATATTTATAATTGGGTCCGTCATTTTTGGCTGGCAGTTAATGCTGTTTTCATTATTATTTATGTTTTCGGTACAGTTATTTGACGATTGTGTTGACGTTCATACTGATATTTTAGCCGGAAACCGTAACTTTGCTCACCGGTTCGGTATTGTCGAGTGTTTGTTGTTTGGCATTATGAATTTACTGATATCCTGGTGGCTGAATGAGCAATTGTTCCTGCCGGTTTTTTGCGGTACCGCCATTTTTTATGCAAGTATGTTGTTTTTTCAGGAGGCGAGGGTATAATGCTTTATGTAATAACATTCCTGGCAATATTTTTTGCAGGTTTTATATCAGGTAAATACTATGGCATGAAGGCTGGTTATCAGGAAGGTCAGTCAGCTGCGTCTTTATTGTTGAGACAACAGTCAATGGAACAAGGGTATTGCGTTTTATGCCATGTTCAGCAGAGTATGTGTCCCGAAGCAAATAACGAGGGGCAGTAGTCGTTCTTTACGTTTGGGATAAAATTCGGTATGCTGTAAATGGATATTTATGATATAATTAGCAATACCTTGTATAGGAAGGATAGGAGAGAGTATTAGTGCCGATATTATTATTAGCAGTAACCATAGTTATTGCCGACCAATATTCAAAATACTATTTACAGACACATATGCTGCCAGGAGAATCCATTCCAGTATTTGAAAACGTTTTTCATATTACCTATGTGCTAAATCCCGGAGCTGCTTTTGGTATACTTCAACACTACACCGGATTTTTTGTATTGGTGGCGATAATAATGTTGGCAGGAGCAATTTATTTTTATCCCAAAATACCTGCCGGTTACACTATGATGCGTTTTGGTGTTTGGCTGATGATAGGCGGAGCTTTTGGCAATCTGGTTGACCGGGTAAAAACCGGTTATGTAGTAGATTTTCTCGATTTTCGCATCTGGCCGGTATTTAATATCGCCGATATTGCCATTGTTACAGGTGTCTGTTGCATATTGTTTAATATAGTATTTTTAACCCATAAAGAGGATGAGCAAAGTGGCTAATGAAAGTCATAGCTTCCAGGCTAGCGAAAATGAGCAAGGCGAACGATTGGATGTCTTTTTAACTAAACATATAACAGTCCTTTCCCGTTCGCATATACAAAAGTTAATTACAGATGGACAAGTCCTGGTGAATGGGAAACAAGTAAAAGCAAATTATAAAGTAGAGCAAAATGACGATATAGCAGTAATTATACTTGAAGTAAAACAAGTGGAACTGATCCCGGAAGATATTCCCCTCAATATTCTTTACGAAGATGCTGATATTATCGTTATTAACAAATCACGCGGAATGGTTGTTCATCCCGCTGCCGGTACTAGCAGCGGTACACTGGTAAATGCTCTCTTAAAACATTGTAAAGATCTGTCAGGCATAAATGGTGTTGCGCGTCCCGGTATTGTGCACCGTCTTGACAAAGATACTTCCGGGGTAATGGTCGTTGCCAAAAACGACCAGGCACATTTGCATTTGGCTGAACAGATAAAAAATCGAACAGCCAGCCGACGTTATCTGGCTATCATCCATGGCAACATTAAAGAAGATAGTGGCCTGATTAATGCGCCCATTGGGCGTCACCCTGTCGAACGTAAGAAAATGGCGGTTGTACTGGCAAATAGTAAAGAAGCCGTTACTAAATTCGCGGTAATTGAACGGTTTGGTAACTATACTTTGGTTGAGTGCAAACTATTGACAGGCCGCACGCATCAGATTAGAGTACATATGGCCTATATTGGCCACCCGGTTGTCGGCGATCCTAAATATGGACCGGAGAAGCAGCATTTTAACATTGCCGGTCAGGCGTTACATTCAAAAGAATTAACTTTAATTCACCCTGGGACAGAAAAGAGAATGGTATTTACAGCACCATTGCCAAATGATATGAATGATATATTGACAAATTTAAGAACAAATAAATTATAAAGAGGGGATATCAATGAAGAACATAGTGGAAAAAACCGTGCTCATGGATTCCCAGGCTTTGCGCCGGGCTGTTATTCGCGTGGCTCACGAAATTGTTGAGAAAAATAAAGGCACTAATGATATTGTATTAGTTGGTATTCGAACCAGGGGAGTTCCGCTGGCAGAGCGCTTAGCTGCTGAAATACAAAAAATTGAAGACGTAAGACTGCCTGTAGGTATTTTGGATATCACTCTATACCGGGATGATTTATCTACGCTCAGTTATCAGCCTATTGTGCACCAGACGCAAATTCCTGTTGATATAAATGGTAAAAGGGTGGTGCTGGTCGATGATGTGCTGTATACGGGACGGACTGCCAGAGCTGCCTTGGACGCAGTTATGGATATCGGCCGCCCTAAGGTCATCCAACTGGCTGTACTAATAGACCGGGGACATCGGGAACTACCGATCCGGGCTGATTATGTTGGTAAAAATGTACCTACCGCCAGTAAGGAAATCGTAAGTGTGCAGCTAATGCCAGTTGACCAGGCAGATCAGGTAGTGTTAAAAGAATTTGCGGAATAAAAAATATAAACCGTCCGAACTGACGGTTTATATTTTTATCAAACTGTGTATTAAGTTTTCATCAGGTGTTACAAAGATAGTATTTTGGTGTTCATAGATGACAAAACCAGGTTTGGCTCCAGAGGGCTTTTTTACATTTCGCCGCTGCGTATAGTCTACGGGTATATTAGCCGATTGTCTCGCTTTGCTGAAAAATGCTGCTAAATTGGCGGCGGACATTATGGCAGACTGGGATGGATGTTGAGAATTAGTTCGTAAGATTACGTGCGCTCCGGGGATATCTTTGGTATGAAACCAAAAATCATCAGGCCTTGCATGTTTGAATGTTACCAAGTCATTTTGCTTATTGTTTTTTCCCACAAGTATAGTAAACCCATCAGCTGTAATTGTCGTTAAAGGCACCGAAGGCTGAATCGTTAAACGTCGTTTATGTGGTTCGTTTATGTATCCGGCTGTCACTAGTTCTTGACGAATTTCCGCAATCTCGGCAGATGTGGCGGCATACCCTAAGGCGACATTTATGCTATCAAGATACTTGATTTCCTGATTACATTTCTCTAATTGCTCCCACAATAAATTTTGCGCACGCTTAAGTTTATTATATTTGGTATAATACCGCTGGGCATTTTCCAAGGGTGACAGTAATGGGTCAAGACCGATTGTTAAACAGCTATCTTCAGGCTGCTCACTAAATAAATCAGGCAAAGTAACCTGTGGTGTCCGAGCCGGGATGTTGTAAAGATTAGCCATTAAAATATCGGCGTACTTCCGCAGTTCATCAGCTAATTCGGCTTCTTCCCGTTCCTGGGAAAGGGTAAGCTGTTTACGCTGCAAGCGAGCAAGTTCGGCAGATAGTATCTTTTTTAGAAGATCTTTGTCAGGCTGGTGCTGTACTCCCTTAAGTTTGGTGGCAAATTCCACGGCTTCACTCATGGTGGCAAAAATACGGCTGGTATATTGCTGCAAATGTTCCAGCTTATAAGCTGCAATGCCCACTAGACGGTTATTGTCATCAAAAACTACTGTCGGCATGCTTGTTCCTTCTTTTAGTGGCTGAATAATACTATCCATCGCTTCCTGTAAAGCATTAAAATCGGCATTATCCAGCGATTCTATAGCAATATTTGGCGGTAAACCTGCCCGCCAGGCTATTTCTTTAGCTGTTACCGGACCAATGCCAATGCTGTTGTTAATTATTATCTTGCTCAATTGACCTGTTAAGCCATCAAAGGTCTTTAGCAAATCAATAGCCGGAGTAGTTAACAGATTAATTCTGGACTGTCCGGGTGGATCGTTGTAAGTTCTGCCTGGTAGTATCTGACGGACCCGGCTGATTTTGTCGCCAACCCGTTTAATAGCATCAATAATAGTATTATCATGCATAAAAATTATGTTACTATGTTTACCCATCAGTTCTACAACCAGACTTTTTGTCAGGATATTTCCTTGTTCGCCGCGGATATCAATATCTATTTTTACTATCCGGTCTAAATTATGCTGGCAGATTTGTCCGATGCGGCCATCTTCCAAATGTTTTCTGAGCAGCATGCAAAATGACGGTGGAACAGGAGGATTCTCCGGCGTTGCTGCAGCAAGATGAATACATGGCTGTTCAGGATTGACGGAAATGAGAAGCCGTAAGTTTTCGTTATACTGCCTTATCCAAAAAATTAATGTATATTTATCAATCTGAAATATTTTATCAATTCGTCCCCCAACCAGTCTGGTATGTAACTCCGTTACCAATGGGGACATGGAAAAACCATCCAGACTCATTGCCTATCCTCCTATCTGCCTTGCCGAAAGGACAATCTTAGCCACTAGCAGAGTGTGTTTCAAAAAACACACTTTATAAATTTTAACAAGACTGTTACAAGATGCCCAGATGCCGCGTTTTAGCTTTGACCATACTCGTAACGCGGATGGGTATTTTGTAGCAGTCTCTAGTATATCATTAACGTCATTATCTGGTCAAACCAGGTCTAATTGGTCGTTTTTAAGAATAACATGGATTAAAAAGACCAACATGTTAGCGAGGTGGCTGTATGGATAATGAAAAATGGTATGCACGTACGGTTGAAGATGTGTTAGCTTTTTGGCAAACTGATAAAAACGAAGGTTTATCTTCAAATGAGGTAAGAAAAAGATTAGATAGATTTGGTCATAATGAAATGACTGCTAAAGAAGATATTTCATGGTGGAAACGGTTATTGGCTCAATTTCAGGATTTTATGGTTTTAGTATTGTTAGCTGCAACATTGGTTTCGGCATTTATGGGGGAATATGTCGATGCTATCACTATTTTAACTATTGTTATCATTAATGCCATGTTAGGTTTTTTTCAAGAATATCGCGCGGAAAAATCCATGCAGGCACTGCAAAAATTAGCTGCACCTACGGCTCATGTTATCCGTAACGGCATATTGCAGCAAATTGCGGCCCGCGAATTGGTTCCCGGGGACATTATGGTACTGGAAGCAGGAGACAAGTTGGCTGCTGATGGTCGACTGGTTGAGGGACAAAATATGGAGGTGGAAGAAGCAGCTCTAACAGGTGAGTCATTGCCGGTAAGAAAAATGCCTGACAAAAAATTTGGTGAAGATAGCTCCCTTGGTGACCGAAAGAATATGGTATATGCCGGTACCAGTGTGACCAGGGGGCGGGGTAAGGCAGTGGTATGTGCTACTGGTATGGCTACCGAAGTAGGTTGTATTGCCTGTATGATTCAGCAGTCTGAGCATGAAAGTACGCCATTGGAAAGACGGCTTGAACACCTTGGACGCTTATTGGTATGGGTTTGCCTGATTATCTGTCTGGTGGTCGTTATTACCGGTGTAGCTAAAGGGGAACCGGTATTTTTGATGTGTATGGCGGGCATCAGCTTAGCAGTTGCTGCAATTCCGGAAGGATTGCCGGCTATTGTCACCGTGGCTTTGGCATTAGGTGTACAGCGCATGATAAAACGTAACGCTATTGTAAGAAAACTGCCTGCGGTTGAAACGCTGGGCTGTACAACAGTAATTTGTTCTGATAAAACAGGTACCCTAACGCAAAATGCAATGACTGTCAGAAAGATATTTGCCGGTGGCCAAATATATGATGTAACTGGTAATGGCTATGAAATTAAAGGAAAATTCTTGCATGATAAGCAGGAATTTGATTATCAAAAAGATAAATCTTTACAATTCAGCCTTACAATTGGGGCTTTGTGTAATAATAGTGTTTTAAAACGCAATAACATAAGCATCTCCGGTCTGTGGCGAAGGCCGAAAAACAACGAGTGGTCAATAGAAGGCGATCCTACCGAAGGTGCTTTAGTAGTTGCCGCGGCAAAGGCAAATATCTGGCGGGATGACTTGGAAAAAAAACAGCAGCGGGTTGCCGAAATTCCCTTTGAGTCTGAACGGCGGCGCATGTCAGTTTTATATGAAGAAAAAGATACTGCTATGCTATATGCTAAAGGGGCTCCTGACACTATCCTTGAGCTGTGCAGCTATTATAATGACGGTGACCGGGAAATTCCGTTGACGAACGATATGAAAGTCGCAATTATTGCGGCTAATGAGCAAATGACATCACTTGCATTAAGAGTACTGTGTGTGGCCTATCGTAAATTCACACGAAATGAGCTGCAAGCCGGTAACATTGACGAAAATGCAGAGAAAGAATTAGTGTTTTCAGGTTTGCTGGGGATAATTGATCCGCCACGGGCAGAGGCCAAACAAGCCATCGCTCTTTGTCATCAGGCCGGCATTAAAGCAGTTATGATAACCGGAGATCACCGCAATACAGCAGTTGCTATTGCCCAGGAACTCCAACTATTTAAAGATAATATCGATCAGGCGTTAACTGGCAAAGAGCTTGATGCAATGAGTGATGAAGAACTTGTGCGGGTTGTAAATAAAGTTACGGTATTTGCCCGCGTATCACCCGCCCATAAATTACGTATTGTTCGCGCCTTTAAGCAACACGGACATATCGTGGCTATGACCGGTGATGGCGTCAATGATGCCCCTGCCATTAAGGAAGCTAATATCGGAGTGGCCATGGGCATCACTGGAACAGATGTAACCAAGGAAGCTTCGTCAATGATATTGGCCGACGACAATTTTGCTACAATTGTGGCTGCAGTTGAAGAAGGAAGGGGAATTTACGATAATATTAGAAAATTTATCAGGTATTTGCTGTCATGCAACTTGGGTGAAGTGCTTACCATGTTTATTTCTTCATTGATAGGTCTGCCGCTGCCACTTTTACCGGTGCAAATACTCTGGGTCAATTTGGTTACTGACGGGTTGCCGGCTATGGCATTGGGAGTTGATCCCAACGACCGCGATATAATGAATCGGCCGCCGAGAAATCCTGGGGAGAGTGTATTTTCCCGCGGCCTAAGCCGGAAAATTGCCAGCCGTGGCTTGCAAATAGGTTGTTCAACTGTTTTTGTCTTTGCAGCAATATATCTTTTAAAAAATGATTTAGCTTTGGCAAGGACTATGGCATTTTGCACTCTAGTCTTTTCGCAAATGTTTCATGTATTTGATTGCCGGTCGGAAATGTTTACAGTTTTTGAAGTCGGCTTATTAAAAAATAAATTTTTACTTATGGCGACCGGATGTTCCGTTTTAATGCAGTTATCGGTTGTATACTCTCCTTGGTTGCGCGAAGTATTTCAAACCGTACCAATGTCCGGCTATGACTGGATATTCGTGCTAAGTATATCAGGCTGGACCTTTATCTTAAATGCGCTTAAACATATATTATTTCGCCAGCGTTATTCGCCGTATGGAATTAAACATAGTATGGCTAGATATAATAAATGAGATTAAGTTTTGGAGGAATTATCTATGAAATTTTGTTTTAGCAAATGGCATGGGTTAGGCAATGATTTTGTTATTGTAAATTGTTTTGAGGAAAACATTACCGATTACAGCCAAATGGCAATTAAAGTCTGTGATCGCCACACTGGTGTTGGCGCTGATGGTCTTGTGTTAATTTTATCATCAGATACAGCAGACTTTAAAATGAGAATCTTTAATTCTGATGGCAGTGAAGCAGAAATGTGCGGTAATGTCACTCGTTGCGTAGCACGCTATGTATATGAGTATGGCTTGACAAAAAAAACAAAAATTACTTTGGAGACGGGGGCGGGTATTATTAAGCCTGAATTAGTTTTCACTAATGGTATCCCTGCTACTGTTTGTGTCGATATGGGTGAACCACGTCTTACGTGCGGCCAAATACCTGTTATCGGCAATCAGGATGAACAAGCTGTTAATCTACCCTTGGATATAGCAGGAAATAATTATCATATTACTTGTGTATCAATGGGCAATCCACATTGTGTTATTTTTGTTGATAATGTTAGTACAGTGAATTTACAAGCAATAGGCCCACTGATCGAGAATCATTCATTATTTCCCAATAAAATTAATGTGGAATTTGTGCAAGTGTTAAACAAAGAAAGTATACGCATGCAGGTTTGGGAGCGGGGCGCCGGTATAACTATGGCCTGTGGTACCGGAGCCTGTGCCGCATTAGTTGCGGCAGTGCTTAATGAAAAAACAGACCGGCAGGCAATAATCCATCTTGACGGTGGCGATCTGTCAGTTAAATGGGGTTTAGATAATCATGTTTATATGACCGGCCCGGCTGTGGAGGTTTTTCGCGGGGAATATTTATAAATAGAAAAAGCAACCTATGATAACCTTGACAAACACCTATCCTAAAATGTGGTAAATTTTCATAATTATAACAAGGAGATATTACGTGGTATGGCGTAATATTTATATACCAACAGACTTAGGAGGTGCTATGGTGAGGATTGCCAGTTGGATATTGATTATATTACTGATATTTAGTAATCAGGCATTCGCAATAACTCATGTTAATGTTGAAGCCATTAAAGAAGCCCAAGACTACGGAAAGAGCAAACTTCAATCTAATTATAATGATTTTTTAAGGCCTTGGATGGCTTACGAAGAAAAAGCAGAAAGACTAAATGAAACTGCCGAACACGCTTATCTGTATACACCCTTTCTATTGGTAGCCACAGACACTCGTGATAAAATAGCAAGAAGGCAGCAGCCAAGTATTGCTGACAGTCAGAAGGTATTGGACAGCTATGCAGGTTATCTCGTATTTAGTGTTACCATTTTTGGTGCTGAATCGAACTTTGCGGAAAATGCTACGGCTGTATTAAATCAAAGCAACAAAATAGTACGGGCGCATCAGGCAAAGATCCTGGCAGCGTCAAAAACCTGCTGGTATCCGAAGTCTCCGTTGTTTAGGGCCCAAAGTTATTTCTATTTTTCCGAAAAAGAAATTAGGCCGGACAGACCGGTGATATTAACAATTACTACCAGTGATAAACAAAAACATAATTTCTATTTTAACTTACCAAAAATTAGATAGACCGTATGAAATGATTTGGGGCATAGCCCCATTTTTATTGTAATGAAAAAAGGAATTAGGACAAGGAAGGAGAAGTAATTTAAAGATATACGGTTAATTATAAAGTTTAAAGTTAATAATAACATACGCAAAGGCAGGTGCAGTATATAGTGCTAAAAAGCATGACCGGATTTGGTCGGGGAGAATATTTAGACAATGATCATCGTTTTATTGTGGAAATTAAAGCTGTAAACCACCGTTATAATGAAATTGTTATTCGAATGCCTAAAAATTTAGGCTCGCTTGAAGATAAAATACGCCGGACAGTATCCAATACTTTGGTGAGAGGGCGTATCGACATTTTTATTAGTGTTGAAGAATATGGGCAAAAGAAACGAGCAATTAGGGTTGACAAAGAATTGGCTATCGCTTACCATAATGCAATGAGAGAATTGGCAGAATTATTCTCCGTTGCAGTGAATGTTAGGATTGACAATATATACCATATTTCTAAATATCCTGACGTTATTAGGGTGGAAGAAATTTCGGATGATGTTCTTACATTATGGCCTAAACTCTCACAAGCAATCGATGTTGCCGTTAACAATCTAATGAAGATGCGTTTGACAGAGGGTGCAAATATTCAGCAAGATTTAGCAGCACGCATTGATAAATTGGAAACACATATAAATATTGTTGAAGAACGTGCTCCTCGTATTTTGGAAGAATATCGGGAAAAAGTATTAACACGAATGCGTGAGTTATTGGCAGCTATCAGCGCTGAACCTGACGAGGCCAGACTATTGCAAGAAACAGCCATATTTGCCGATCGTACAAATTTTACTGAAGAATTAGTTCGTTTACGAAGCCATCTTGCTCAATTTCGGGCTACTTTGTCAGATGATGAAGCCGTAGGA
>JAEYSJ010000392.1 GCA_023434855.1 Bacillota bacterium
ACTATATCGTCGGATATTACAGCTCGCTAAGGCCGCATGACTATAACGGTGGATTACCCCCAAACGAATCGGAAAACCGATACTGGAAAAACTCTAAAGCGGTGGCCAGTTTTAGTTGACCACTACAATATGGGAGATTTGAGTATGATTGTCCCTTATGAGCGAGAGGTGGAAGTACAGAACGAATTTCATTACATATGAATTAAACATTTCTTCCCTGGGAACGTCGATTGTCATTTGGGATAGCCAGGCTTTAGCCTGCTGGTAATCGTCAGTTCAGCCAGAAGAAAGAGTGTTGCGACAATGTATCCTGCACCTTTTTTACCATAATGATGAAGGGCTTCACCAAGTCACATCCTCAGGTGCCATTTCTGCATAAAGACTAAAACTGGCCATTCAAACAATCATCATTGTTGAATCAAAGTTAAACCCATATTAATTTCATGGCATTCCATTTTTATCATGTCCTACGCGTTTTCCTTTCCTTTGTGTCTTTTTTATATGTCAATTTTGATTATGATGACTTAACACTGAAGTATCCATCAGTAACCCTTCTAAAGAAGGTGAGGCATATTTCATGATATAAATCAATCAAATAACACTTTCTAAAGGAAAGCAAATGAAACGTCCAAATTGGTTCCAGGTATCTGCAGAAGGCTCAAAAGCACTGGGAACGCTGCATCATTTCGCCACAACAGGAACAAATCTCCCGGAAGAGTTAATACATTTGGTTTTTTTAAGAGTCTCTCAGATTAATGGCTGCGCGCATTGTATTGATATTCACACCCGCGATCTTATGAAGTGTGGCATGTCGGTAGAGAAAATAGTTCTGATTCCTGTATGGGAGGAGGCTACATATTTATTCTCGGATCTGGAGCAAGCGGCACTGGCATGGGCTGAAGAAGTTACCCGAGTAAGTGAGACACATGCTTCGGATGAAGCGTATTCTGCCGCGCTTTCAGTATTTGGTGAAAAAGATTTGGTCGATTTGACCATCGTTATTGCAACAATGAATGCACTTAATCGTATGGGCGTCAGCTTTCGAATGAAACCGCTGGCCAGGGCATAAATTGCTATTCGTTATTTCTCGCGATGAGTTATTTATACTCTCCAATAAAGAAACCGCCTGAATGAAGGCGGTTTCTTTTATTTTTAACAGCAGGTCATGAAATATTCTGTTTTTAATATTCTTTTAAGTCCCTAAATATCACCTTCGTAAAGGTTAAAAACAGACGAGGAACACTCTTCGTCTGCCATTGTTAAATACAGGGACGCTTAGATTTAAAAAAATCCGCCAACAACACATGTCGTTGGCGGACAGAGATTAATGTAATTCAGCACGATCCAGGCCGTAAGCACTGTCCATACAGCCCGGCGCCATCTGGGACAGAATCTGCAGGCGATTCCAGGCGTTGATCACAGCGATGGTAAACGTTAACTCTGATACTTCTACTTCGGAGAAGTGTTCGCGCAACTCACCATAAAGCGCTTCGCTCACACCATTCTCACCAATGCGGGTCAAAGCTTCAGTCAGTGCCAGCGCAGCTTTCTCCTTAGCGCTGAACAGTGGAGATTCCCGCCAGATTGCAACGTGATAAAGACGTAATTCACGCTCTCCATGCATTTTTGCTTCTTTAACATGCATATCCAGACAAAACGCACAATGATTCAGCTGTGAGGCACGGATATCCACTAAGTGCTTAAGTTTTTTATCCAGCGAGATTTTTCCTAATGCCATAGAAGCATCGGCAAGTGTTTTAGCCAGTGCAGGAATGGTTTTAAAATGATTCACACGTGACGACATATTGTAATCCTCTTTTTAAAATAAACGCTCAATGGTTTGCAGCGCATGAGGTAACGCTGTAGTACGAGCGACGGGGTCATGCGTGCCGTCTACCCGAATAAATTGCACGTCGGTAATGCCAATATATTCAAGCGCTACGCGAATGTAGGGCGTGAACTGGTCATCTGCTACAAATGGACCGTGGGCAAATACGCTGCCGCTGGCGACAACGCAATACACTTTTTTGCCGCTGACTAGCCCTATTTTTTTGCCCTCTGGCGTAAAGGCGAAAGTTCGTCCGGCGCGGGTTATATGATCGAACCAGGCCTTCAGCACGGAAGGCAGGCCGAGGTTCCACATCGGTGATGAGATAACCAGTGTGTCACAATCAAAAAGCTGATCTACCAGTTGTTCCGAAGTCTTAATAGCGGTGAGCTGAGCTTCACTGCGTAGGTCTGGTGGGGTAAAAAAACCAGCAATTGTAAATGCATCAAGATGTGGTAGCGGCCGTTGAGCCAGGTCCAGAACTGATTCTTCAAGCCCGGCATGATGCGCGCGTAATTTTTCTACCAGGCGTTCAGACGCCGCGCGGGATGCCGATCCTGATAAATCCGGACTGACTTTAATGTGAAGCAGTTTCATCTTTTTTTTCCTCAGGTGAGATCGCGATAAAAGTGCAGGCCGAGGGCGGTGTATCCGACACGCTGATAAAATGTCTGGGCTCCTGAATTACTAATGGCGGTATCAAGGACCATCTGACCACAACCGTATTCACGTGCGATTACCGCTAAGTGATTCAACAGCGTTGCACCCATCCCCTGACCGCGAGCCTCGCTCACTGTTACCAGATCGTCGACGTAACAGAATTGCCCGTGAATAAAATTTTCGAGCAGTCGATAACCGGCCAGCGCTATTGGTTTGCCATCCTGCTCCAGTCCTGCAAGCCGATAGCCTTGCGCCTGCTGGCGCTGTACCTGTGCGATAAATTGTTTCTCATTCGTCAGTTTGCTGCGTAGTTCCCGCATCAGCGCAAAGCAATGGGCAAGGTCAGTAGCGGTGTCGTAATGTTCAATCTTCATGACGCCTCATATTGAGTGGCTTAGTTAATAGCCATATCTTAATCTTGTATGTCTGGTTAAAAAGGGCCATTATTTTACTTAATTGGTAGGACATCTAAGGGTGCATTTAATGGGGTACAAAGAGATTTATGCCCGCTATCGTCAGCAGATTCAGGACGGTCTTCTGAAACCGGGAGCGCGCGTTCCCTCGATTCGTTCGCTAGCAAGCGAGTTGCAGGTAGCGCGAAAAACGGTAGAAACCGCGTATGAAATTCTTACTGGAGAAGGCTATTTTGTGAGTCTGGGGGCAAAGGGGACCTATATAAATCCGGAGCTCAGGCTAACTTCAACGGTCAGCGCAGACAACGCAGTATCGTCTTGTTCACTTAACACACAGATTACTGAAAGGAAGGGTGATCTGAGGCTCGGAATCCCTGCCCTGGATGAATTTCCCCATAAAAAATGGTTACTAATATCGGGAAAAGCGGCGCGAAGTCTTCGTCCGGAAGAAATGCTCATGCCCCCGGTAATGGGCTTTCAGCCGCTACGTGAGGCCATTTCAAGTTATCTCAATATTTCAAGAGGACTGAATTGCCGACCGGAGCAAATCTTTGTTACCAGTGGCTATCGGGCCAACTTACGGTTAATTCTGTCGGTACTTGCTCAGCCTGACGATAAAGTGCTGTTTGAAGATCCTGGCTACTTTTATGGTCAGCAATTATTGAAGCGAATGGCATCCAATCTGCACTATATACCTGTTGATCGGCAGGGCATGGATGTTGATTTTCTTCAGCGCTATCACAATGATGCACGCTTCGCTATCGTTACACCTACTCATCAAAGTCCGCTCGCAGTTAGCCTTTCATTACCGCGTAAGCATCAGCTGCTGGCCTGGGCACAGCAAAACAGTAGCTGGATAATCGAAGATGATTACGACGGAGAGTTTCATTACACACGAAAAGTAATCCCGGCGTTGAAAAGCCTCGATATGCATGACCGGGTTATTTATACCGGTACGTTTAGTAAAACGATAATGCCAGCTATGCGTATCGGCTATATGGTAATACCACAGGAGACGGTAGCCCGTTTCAGTGAACTGGGCGAAATCCTTGAAACGGGTCTGCCATTACTACCGCAAAAAATCCTTGCACAATTCCTTAGCGAAGGGCACTTCTACCGGCATATAAAAAAGATGCGCTTACTCTACCAGCAGCGGCGTCGCATGATGCTTGAGGCAATTGAAACGAGCTTTCCTGGGTTATTTGAATTTGAGCTTACAGATGGCGGGATGCATATTGTTGCCTTCCTGCAACGAGGCATTGAAGATACTGCATTAGCTGCATTATGGATAGAGCACGAGCTTTACGTCCGGCCACTCTCGAGCTGGTATGCGCAGACACAAAAACGTTATGGATTAGTCATTGGATACACCAATATTCGGTCAACCGAAGAGGCGCAGAAAATTTTGCAGCGGGTTAAGGAAAAAACACTGGCGCTTATGCAGCATTAAGTTTTTTGTTAGCCAGGCTTGAAGACTAACCTCTTGTTTAGCCTTAACGTTGCCAGATAAAAATATTTAGTCGATCACTCTCTGTATATGAAGGTCGACTAAATATGATCGCGATGGTGCATGCGTTGTTGCAACAGGGACTTAGCCTGGTATCGGTGCCATTTATCTCCTACAGAATATTACGTCAAGATAACGGGATAATCGTTTTCAGGCCCGGCATTTAAAAATAGAGCGTTTTTTTGAGAATATCGGGGACATTAGCGGATCTCAATTTCAGGAACGGCTGACATCCCGACGCGCAATAATTTTGCATCGGGTTGATTACCATCCAACACTATTTTCACCGGTAAACGCTGAACGACTTTAGTAAAGTTACCCGTTGCATTGTCTGGCTGGATGGCAGAAAACGTTGCGCCGGTTGCAGGAGCGATACTATCGACATGTCCAGTAAACTTTTTGCCAGGCATGGCATCAATTTTAATTAAAACCTTCTGTCCCTGCTGAACATTTGCCAGCTGCGTTTCAAGATAATTGGCAGTGATGTAAGTTTGATGCAGCGGAACCACAGCCAACAGACGTGTCCCCGCATTAACGTAGGCACCGAGGCGCACCGAACGCTGGCCTACCATCCCATCGACTGGTGCAACAATACGCGTATAAGAAAGATTAAGCCTCGCCTGACTGACTTTTGCCTGCGCGACTGCAACATCGGCTTCCGCCTGACGTAATGCAGCCCTCAACACGCCTACCTGTTTTTCTGCTGAGGTCAGAGCAGCTTCGTTCTGACGAACGACTGCGGATGCAGAACGCTGCGTTGAATGGGCTTTTTGTTGATCGTCCGCAGCGACAGTACCTCTTTGATAAAGCTTGTTAAAACGTTCGGCGTTCTGACTGGCGTACTGTGCCGATGCCTGACTCGCTAAAAGGGTCGCTTTTGTCTGAGCAATAATGGATTGTTGCTGCTCCAGTTGTGCAAGGCTGCTCAGGTGTTTTGCTTCACTAAGCTGCAAATTAGCTTGCGCCATTTCAAGCGCTATTTTGTAGTCACGGTCATCCAGCGTGGCCAGTGTTTGTCCTGCTTTAACGCTTTGGTTATCCGAGACATAGATATTTTTGATATAACCCGATACTTTTGGTGCTACCAGTGTGTAATCCGCATTCACATAGGCATCATTGGTACGGGTATCATTATTCAGCATTGTCGACCAGACGAAAACTATCATCGTCAACATCAGGATTAATAATCCGCTGAGCAGAATCGTTCTTCTCGATACAGAAAATTTCATTTAACCACCTCTATTTTGTCATGACAGGTTGAAAACGTGTTTGGGGCGGCCAGACACGTTTTGGCAGCCAGACAGTGAGTAATAACAGCAGGACGGCAAAGCCAGTCATCAGCAGATAGCTGTCGCCCAGACTCAGAACAATTGCCTGATGTTTTAATAAGGTGATAAATCCAGCGATGTTCTCGGTGTTGCTGATGCTGCCGTCGTGTAATAAAGGGATGTTACTGCTGGCCTGCTCACTGACCGGTGTCGATATCAACCATGGGCGGTTGGCTACGTTATTGACCAGAACATTAGAATGAAATTGTTCTCTGTGGTTTATAAACCATTCCACTAAAACGCCAGCAGCGATGCCTGAAAAACCCCGTACGGTATTGAACATAGCAGAGGCATAATGTCCTTCCGGGGGAGCCACAACGCTGGTTGCGCTCATAAGCAACGGTAAAATAATTGACGGTAATCCAATCGCCTGCAGAACCTGTATGGCCCAGAAATTCTGGCGTGCCCAGTCGCTGGTTATCTGCATACCCATCAGGCTGGCGAAAATCATCAGAGCAATCCCGAAAGCTATCAGCCAGCGACAATCAACCCAGCGCAGACTAAGCAGTGCGGCAACAAGTGGGGTAATAATTAACTGCGGGAGCCCAATGGTCAAAGCCAGCGGCGCAAATTGTGCTGTTCGAAAGCCCTCTACTTTGCCAAAGAAATTGGACGGCAAAGCCGAGCCAGCCAGCGCCAGTACCAATACTACAGCGAGCGCCATCAGGCCATATGAAAAGTTACTTCTCTCCAGCATCTGTAATTTGAACAAAGGAAGGGGATGAAACCATTCATTAATCAGAAAAATCGCCAGGCAGACGATGGCGGTGGATAACAGTCCATTAAATAACGGCGATTCAAACCAGTCCATACGCCCACCCTGAGTGATGGCGATTATTAAAAACGCCATACCAGAACAGCCGGTAAGCATACCGAACAGGTCGATCTGTTTGAATCGGTCGAGGTGAATCGGGTCCTGCGGCAAACCCCAGCCAATAAATAGTATCGAAATCAAAATGGCGGGGACCACTTGCCAGAACATGAACATCCAGCTCACATCATCTGTCCAGAATGCGGCCAGTGAAGGGGCCACATTTGGACCAAAAGTCGCAGTCAGAGCATAAGCTCCAAGTCCATAAAGTTTTAACGATGGTGGCAGAAAACGTAGCGCCACCGTCATGAGTAAGGGAGGGAGTGCGCCGCTAAACAGGCCCTGTATCGTTCGCAAGAGAATAAACAACGGCGCATTCGGCAGTAAGGGTAAAAGTATGCCGCAAACCATAAAACCGCCAGCGCAAGCAAGCGCGAATTTACGCAGCGAAAAAGTCACAGCAAACCATGGTGCGATCATCATCGCCACTACTTCCGCAGCCTGGTAGGCAGATGTGAACCAACTGGCTTGATCATAATTCACGCCAATTCCGGCACGCACATCCGCAAGCGCTATATCTATAACCCGACCATTGAGTCCGGAGGTCAAGGCTGCAATCAGTACACCCACAAAACCCATTGCAAGGCGCCAGGTAAAGGGGGGCGAGGGTTGGGTAGAACGCTGTGCATTCATACAAAGTTCTCGTGCATTAAATCGATACAATGTACCGCATTATGATACATTGTGGCATCTTACATTGTGGTAGCGTCCATTGCAATGTGATAATTAATAGATGAACTGAGGTAACAGGCTGTCCGTCACCGGAAAATAAGGAGCTCTATATGGCCGTAAACGCTTCAAGCTTTGAGGACGAAAAACCCGCTGGGATTCAGGTTATTGCGCGCGCAGCTGCAATTTTGAATGTGCTGGGTAAACACCCTGGCGGCATGAGTCTGGGGGAAATTGCGCAGGAGGTTGCTCTCCCTCGTTCAACGGTGCAGCGTATTGTCGCGGCATTAGACAGTGCTCAACTTGTGCGTAGCAGCGGTGCAGGTGGTCTGCGTCTGGGACCTGCACTACTCAAACTTATTTCCAGTGTGCACAGCGATGTAGTGGATCTTGTACGTCCCTTCCTGGAGCAGCTTTCGGCCAATATTAATGAAACAGTGACCCTGGCACGTGCCAGTGGTACCCAGCTGGCAATCGTCCATTACGTTGTAGCATCTCGTGAATTACGTGTTGTACCTCGTATTGGACTTAATTTGCCGCTCTACAGTACTTCCGGCGGTCGTGTGTTACTGGCTATGGAAAGGGATGAAGATGTCCGTATACTGGTAGGCGATGCCTATGAAGATCTAACCGGAATGACAATAAAAACTCTTCCACAGCTTCTGGAGCTGCTCGCCGATGTTCGTGCCAATGGGCTGGCTATAGATCTGGGTGAAACTCTTGAGGGCGTCTGCACGATAGCAGTAGCGCTAGACACACTTTTTGGTCGTTTTTCTATCTCATTATTAGTTCCAGCGCCACGTTTCCATAAACATGAAACCTTTTATCGGCAAGAACTCATGCAATGCAAGGAGGCGATAGTTAATGAAATTGGAAGAATAATTTCGGTAGGAGAATAGCTAACAACAGGAATAAGTGTTCTCAACGAAATTTGTTAGGTAGCTTGCACAGCCCGGCCCGACCTGCCCCAATATTAGATACAACGATCAGTTAGTAATGGAGTTGACCAGCTTCCAGTTGATCAACACTAAGTACTGTTAGCTACTTCCGCTTCTGGCACAGAGCCGACAAGTGTGCATTGCACGGTCTGCTTTGAGCGAGGAGCGGACGTTGTATTTGATACCTACACGCTTTGTGCCTCAGGTGTTCCCTGATGGAATACCAATTTCCATTGCCCGTTCTTAGATATTTCCCAGCATGAAGAACGAAGGGATGCACGACTACCATCTGGATTGACAGTTCTGTAGTGCAATATTGCGAAATTATCTCCAGCGCTGATAAGCCGAAAATCACTACTAACAATAGCTGGAGCGTTATCTTCACCCAAAAGGGCTTCAATAGTCTGTGCACGATCAACTAATACGCCTGAGCGCGTTATTTCGCTAAATTTCTCATGGAGTATCTGTTCAAGCCATTTCCGTTCTTTGCGCCTGCTGCCGTGAAGAGAACACTCGAGTCTTTTTAACGTATCCAGTAGCATAGTGTTTGCCCTCATCACAATCGAACATTAACTCTTAAGAAATAATCGCTGGAATGCAACGTTCGTTCCCAGCACAGATCTAATGCGAACTGCGGCGCTGAAGTTCTGTTATGAGCAAGGAGCAGACATTCGTCATACATTTTTATAACAATGCTTGTTAAGCAATTGGAAACAAGTCAATGCGACTCTAAAGCGTTAGGGCACTTGCAACATTTGTGATAGCAAGCTGCACAAGTGCGCCTAAATTACCACCCACCGATACCATAATAGCTATCAAACCGATCGAATCCGGTATCATCGCCAGTTCACAAAAGTACAGTTACCGTTTTTTTAGAAATGGCGTACCGCAAGAGTATCAGCGATATAAGGCATTTTATGAACGCTTTCATCAACAGGCCTCAGGGTTACGAGTCAGCTTTGTGGTAGAAAATCATGAGGTGACGGCGGAGTACCTAGTGGTGATGGACAAGCATAAACTGAATAATGTACAGCAGGCCGAGCTTGTCCATCAGTATAAGGCGGCGCTGATTGATAATGATCGCCTTGGAGTGGTATTCAGAGCAACAGGATTTTGGTCATCATCGTATGAACCGGAACTAGCAGCACCATATAAGCTTGACCGGCCAGTAGTGGTATCCATCAATGATAAGACGCAGACCATCAGCACCCTCGGCACTATCGCCCTTTTACCCTTAGTTCCACTCTTTCCGCTTTACATGATGTACGGCTGCGCTACGGGGCCTTGTATATGATGTAAATAAGGGGTTCGAGATTATATCGAGCAGTCTCCCAGGAGAAAGAATATGAGGTAAAGCTCCCTTCTGAAAGATCGTTTCTGTCTAGAACAGTTGCAGTGCAGAGCTTCTGTAAAGGTCCGCTTAAAGCGAGGAACAGACCTTTTGTCGGCATTTCTTTTCGCCCCTGTCCAGGATGCCGGATTGCTTATTCAATCATACGCCTGCCTTGCTGTGTGCCTCCAAATCAGCAATAGATAATTGCAAATGTTCCAGAAATGTCTTCACTTTGACCTGTAGATATTTTCTGCCGGAATACAGCGCGTATAGCACCAGATCTTCAGGTTCGTGATTACAGTTAATTTTAACAAGGGAGCCGTTGTCGATTTCTGATTCACACGCGTGGAGAGGCAAAATGGCGAAGCCAAGTCCTTTTAGTGCAGCGGCCCTGGCCATTTGTCCACTGTTCACTTTGTAACTGGAGTGCACCTGGACGGTTTGGTTTTGTTTAAATCGCCAGGGCATTCCCTGGAGTACCGACATACTGGTAATGCAGGGGATATTGGTTAGTTCATCAACCGATCGTGGCGATGGGTAACGTTCCAGAAGTTCTGGTGCGGCCACCACACAGCTTGGCCAGCGCAGAATTTCCCTGGCAACCCAGCAGGAATCCTCCAGTGGTCCACGTCCAAAACGTAATACCAGATCGAATCCGTCCAGTAGCCCTTCTGTTGGATCAAGCTGCGTGTCACAACTGAGCTGTATTTGTGGATGCCTGATGCAGAAGTCAGCGAGGATATCGGCCATGAATGGAAGGTCTGGGGTAATGATCTTCAGATGGCCTGATAGTGAATCACCGAACAGAGATACTTCTTCCAGGGCATGATCTAAAGCGTGCGTGAGCGGCGTAATGGATTGATACAGCAGTTTACCGGCTGCGGTTGGAATTATCTTACGCGTTGTGCGTTCCAGCAATCGCACATGAAGATGTTGTTCAAGTAAAGCAACATGACGGCTGACATTGGATGATGGCAGCTGAAGCTGATCTGCTGCAAGCTTAAAGCTCAACTTTTCATAAACAGCCTGAAAGCAGATCAGCCACTGCATTTCAAATTTCTCAATCATAAATTATCCCACGAAATGAGATTAACAAAATTATATTGCCATATTTATCAGTAATCAGATGGTCCTTACAATTCCTATTATGTTTCGTAACAGGAAGAAGATAATGACCAGAACCAAGAAAATTGCCATCGTAGGTGCCGGGGTTGCTGGAACAGCACTGGCAATACTTGCAACCAGACAGGGCCATCAGGTCAGTCTGTTTGAGCGTGGCAGCAATGTGTCATCTATAGGAGCAGGTGTGACGTTATGGCCCAATGGCATGTTCGTCATGCAAAAGATGGGGCTGGATAAAAAAGTCAGTCAGATGGGCGGCACACCCTGCATAATGCGCCAGTTTGATCGGAATGGTCTTCTTCAGACTGAGTTCGATATTTCAGCAGTAAACTCACTTTGCGGTTTTCCCAGCGTGACAGTTTTACGACGTGAGCTGATGAGCGTACTGGCCGGTGCGTTAGATAGTCTGGGTTGTGAGCTCAACTTCAGTTGTTCAATCACTGCTGCGGACGTAATGAAGTTGAGCCAGGAGTTTGATCTAGTAGTGGGGGCTGACGGGCGTATGAATTCAGTTGTCCGCCAGGCATTGTATGCGAAGAGAGTATCTCCTTGTTATCATGGCTTTGTGAACGTAATAGGAGTGGGAAGACAACGAGAGGGCACCCTCAACAATGCTATCGATGACTTTCGTAGTCAGGGTGAGCGTTTCGGCATCGTGCCGGTGAATGACGGGTGGTGCTATTGGGCAGGTGCATGGAACGCTCCTGTTAACGATGAGCGTCCCGGGGCGCATTGGTTCGATGAGTTGCATCAGCGTTTTCGGGACTGGCCTGATCCTGTACAGAATGTATTGCAGTCATGTGATAAAGCATCAGTTAAGTGCATTTTTGTTCATGACATCGATCCTCTTCCCTTTTGGCATCAGGACAATATTTTAATGATCGGAGACGCGGCTCATGCTTCCTTGCCGACTTCCGGGCAGGGAGCGTGCCAGGCGATGGAAGATGCATGGCACCTGGCTCGCTTACTGAGGGAAAACGACGATATGGACATTGTTCTGCAAAGCTTTTACCAACAGAGACATACCAAGACTTCAGCAGCACAGCGGGTTGGAAGACAATTCGCTAAGAAAATTTTTTCTGAACAACCTGAACCATTGTTGCCTGCATCTAATATTTCTGTTGCAGAACTCAGTCGGTTTTGGATGCAAGGTTTGACGTAGTGGCCATTAAAAAACCAGTAGTAGTGACCAGAGATGCCTGTATATCAGCTGAACATCGATTAACCAGCTCCCCGATAATTAATGCAGCGCGGACCTGAAAGGGTCCGCTTCTGGCACGAAGTTGACTGTTGAAGGGCTGCCTGGCGCGAATACTCAGTCCGGCATACAGCTGATTTTGAATTGCTGCAAGAGCGCTCTTATTCAGTACGTAAAGATGGTAATGTTTCAAAGAATCTCTTAGGCCTTACAGGAATGGTTTAGAAATGAATGGAACGTGTTTGTGTGGAACAATTGAATTTGAACTAACTCATAAACCCGCCGTGTTTTATCGTTGTCATTGTTCACTTTGCAGAAAGCAGAGCGGAGTGGGTTACAATCTCGCCACACTCGTGAAAGACAGTGAGTTTCGCTGGATTAAAGGCAAGAACTGCATCGCTTCATGGTCTAAGCCAACGGGATACCGTACAGACTTTTGCACTGTATGTGGCTCAACTGTGCCTAACAGTCTGCGAGATGTACCTTATGTCTGGATTCCTGTTGGTTTAATTGACGAACCTCTTGAAATGGAATGTGCAGGCGACTTCTGCACTGATGATGCAATGCCCTGGGACGGAACCCGCTCATCTTGTGAGCACGCTGGACCTGTCGAGTCGTTGCTCTCCCTTTTAAAGTGCCTGAAACTTGCCTCCTGAGCGTCAGCTCCAGCTATGAATGCGACCGCTTGCGCGCCAAATTATTTCTTTCCGGGCCTCCTCCTCATTCAAACCTGACAAATAGTTACAACATACATATTGCTTGTTATTTAGCACAATCTCCGGCACCGTGCGCGTCTGTTCAGGCAGATCGCAGAAGTTCTGCAAAATAGTACGCTGACCCGCAGCGCAGTTCTGTTGATCAGTCAGTCAGTTTCAGCCGGTCGCGGGCTTCCCGCAACCGCCGTTCGCCACGCCGGTCATACTGCTGGGTGGTGGCAACGCTGGCATGCCCCATCGCGTCCTTCACCGTGATGAGATCCTCGCCGTTATCGAGCAGGGCGGTTGCAAATGTCCGGCGCAGATCGTGAGGGGCGCATTTTGCAATCCCGGCCTGGCGCTGCCGCATCTGGAGGATATGGTACACCGCCTGGTCAGTCAGCCTGTCATCCGTCAGGGTGTCAAACCGGCGGATACGGATGAAAAGAGGACCCGGCGCCTCACCCCGGACCTGGTCGATCCACACCTGCAACCGCTGCCAGCTGCCTGCCGGCAGAAAGGCCAGCCGCTCCCTGTTGCCCTTACCGGTGACCCGCAGCGCCCGATCCTCCGTGACAATGTCACTGATACTGAGGCCTACCGCCTCCGAGCGACGCAGTCCACACCCGAGCATCACCGCCAGCAGGGCCGCGTCCCGCGGACCCAGACTGCTGCGATCGGCATCACATGCGGCGAAAAGCTGGCGGATCTCCGCCGCCGGCAGTGCACGCCCCCGCTGCAACCTGCTGCCGCGCAGGTTCCGAACGGCGCGGATGTGCTGGAAACTGTCCACGTCCATCAGCCGCAGCATCCAGGCCTCCTTCGCCACCCCTTTCAGCGCGGCCAGGTAGGTGTTGATGGTGGCCGTTGCGCGTCCCGAATCCCGGAGCATCTCGGTAATGGCCATCACATGATGACGCCGCAGGCTGCCCCAGGTACAGGTGTCGGGCCCGGCGAAGCCAAGCATCCGGGCGACGATCCCGAGAAAGGAGGCCATGGTCCGTCGACTGCGGGGAGAGTTCAGGGAAAGAAGATAGGCGCGGGCCGGATCAGAAAGTCCGGCATTACCGGCAACGGCGGGCAGGTGTTCCCCGTTCAGGCTGAGCGACGGAACGGGCGGTAGCCATTCCTCTGAGTGATCGGTCACGGTCTGATCTCCTGGGCCGGAAAAGCCCGGCGTGCTGTGTGAAAAAACGGGTACGGTGACCCGGTCAAAGCGTATCGCAGGAAGTCTACTTTTTCAAATAGACATTTTAATAAGTAGAAAAAGAATATAAAAAAAATAAAAAATAGGATAGCATCAGACGTGACATAGCTCAGATATCATTCCTTAATACCATAAGACCATTCAGAACATTTTTCGTTAGAATTTTCTCGAGAGAATAATTTATGGGTATGACCTGCTCCCCGTTGATTAATACACCCCGATGTTAGTAATGTCTTCATAAGCCACATGAGGACATCCCCATGAAGAAGCGTTTTTCCGACGAACAGATCATCAGTATTCTCCGCGAAGCGGAAGC
>JAEYSJ010000405.1 GCA_023434855.1 Bacillota bacterium
GCTATATCCCTTGGAACAAGATTGCCATATGCAGGATACCACTCCTCTAAGAAATACCAGGGTTTGCCGTCTTTATATGTCCAAACCCGGCCCCCTTCACCCCTCGCCGATTCAGACATAAGCCGGAGTTTATCATCGCCTGGGATAGCAGTTGGATGAATTTGAATAAACTCACCATTAGCATAGAAAGCACCCTGCTGATAGACAGTAGCTGCCGCAGAACCGGTATTAATTGTAGAATTGGTACTTTTTCCAAAAACAGCACCAAGTCCGCCTGTGGCGATTATAACCGCTCCGGCATCAAATGCTTCAATTTCCATGGATGATAAGTTTTGTGCCACAATACCCCGGCATTCTCCCTGGTCGTTTATAATCGCCTGCAGGAAGTCCCAGCCTTCATACTTTTTTACAATACCTTTAGATTCGAAACGCCGAACCTGCTCGTCCAATGCATATAATAACTGCTGACCGGTAGTGGCGCCGGCAAATACCGTCCGCTTGTTTTTCTGACCGCCAAAGTTTCTGAGGTCCAACAGTCCCTCAGGAGTACGGGTAAAGGTCACACCCATGCGGTCAAGCATGTGGACAATGCCGGGTGCAGCTTCGCACATCCCTTTTACTGCTGTCTGATTCGCCAAAAAATCTCCGCCATATATTGTGTCTTCGAAATGCTGCCAGGTAGTATCGTTTTCTCCTTTAGTGTTTACCGCCCCATTCATTCCGCCTTGAGCGCATACTGAATGAGAACGTTTTACAGGCACCAGCGAAAACAAGTCTACTTGCCCGCCCATTTCACAAATTTTTATTGTGGCCATCAGGCCTGCTAAACCGCCGCCAACAATGATGACTTTTTTATTCACTGGATTCTCTCCTTAAGATCAATTTTAAATAGAATTAATAATTAACGAAATGGATAATAGCTGTGATACCCAGCGCATTTAAAATAAAAAATAGTAATCCACAGACATAGGCGGCTGTTTTTTGCGAGCGCGGTCCTATGGTTATACCCCAGGTAATCAAAAATGTCCACAAACCATTGGCTAAATGAAATACCGCGGCTACTAAACCGATAATATATAAAACAAAAGTAACCGGGTCTGACAGCAAGCCGGACATATATTGAAAATTAATATGTATGCCATATAAAGCTTTGCCAACCCGCAGGACCCATACATGCCAGATTAAAAAGACAGTAGTAATGATAGCTGTTACTCGTTGCAGGTAAAACATCCAGTTGTGAAAATAAGTGTAAGTAAGCTGGTTGTTATTTGCCACGTAAACTATATATAATCCGTACAAGGCATGAAAGGTTATCGGTATTGCTATTGCAGTAATTTCTATTGGCAAAAGAAAAGGAACATTTTGCAGTCCGGCAACGGTTTTATCAAATGCGACCGGTCCGGCAATGGCCTGGGAAACTGAGAATATATGCTCCAACAAAAAAAGACCGATGGGTACAATACCTGTAAGAGAATGAACACGTCTAATCACAAAATCAATACTACTCACGCTTTTACCTCCTAAAAAAATTAAGAAAAACGTTCCGTTTTCGAACAGTGAGGGAATTTAAGTTACTTTTCGGCTAAACTGTAGATAATCAACTGTTTGCAGTCGCCCGAAAAGTTATAAATTCCGATACAGTAAGAAACAATGAGTTCTAATCTTATTACAGTTTTTATCCTCCATTTTTTTATAACAATTATACGCAAATAATTCGACTTATGCAATGCTATTCCATAATAATTTTACGTCTACCATGAAGTATGATAGACGTAAATTTTGGTTCTAAGTTTTACATTTCCAGTCGGCGGAACTGCTTTTGTCCTTCTTCATAATAATTGCGTCCTTCGCTGTCGATAACGACAATAGCCGGAAAGTCCTCCACCGTTAGTTTGGAAAAAGCTTCCGGTCCCAGATCGGGATAAGCCAGCACCTCATATGATTTTATTTTTTTGGCGATAAGCGCGGCCGCCCCGCCGGTGGCAGCAAAATATACCGCTCCGTGCTTCTTCATGGCGTCAACAACCTCGGTTGAACGGTATCCTTTACCAATCATACCGCGTAACCCCTGGGCCAGCATACGTGGTGTATATGCATCCATACGGCCGCTGGTAGTAGGTCCGGCTGAACCGATCGGACTGCCTGGTTTAGCCGGAGTAGGACCGACATAATAAATAATTTGGTCAGTTAAATCAGTCGGCAGTTGTTCACCACGGTCTAATGCTTCTACCATCCGCTTATGTGCCGCATCGCGGGCAGTGTAAATAATTCCTGAAATCAGCACACTGTCGCCGGCTTTTAATTTGCGGGCAGTATTTTCCGTAAGCGGTGTAGTTATACGAATTTCTGTCATCTACTTACCCCCCTCCTATAATTCCACTTCGGCATGTCTGGTGGCATGGCAGTTGATATTGATGGCTACCGGTAATCCGGCAATATGTGTGGGATAATACTCAACATTTACCGCTAAAGCGGTTACTACACCACCAAGCCCCTGCGGCCCCACTCCGGTTTTATTAACAAGCTCCAGCAGTTCCTGTTCAAAATCGGCATACTCCTGCTGTGAGTTACGCATGTCTAAAGGACGAAGCAAAGCCTTTTTTGCCAGAAATGCCGCTTTTTCCATTGTTCCGCCGATGCCTACACCGATTACGATGGGGGGACAAGGATTCGAACCGGCGTTGAAAACCGTATCAACAACAAACTTCTTCACCGCGCCGATTCCGTCGGAAGGTTTAAACATTTTCAAGGCACTCATATTTTCACTGCCAAACCCTTTCGGGGCCAGGGTAATTTTAAACTTGTCGCCGGGAACAATTGATACATGAAAAACAGCAGGCGTATTGTCACCGGTATTTTTTCGGTTAAACAACGGTTCCGCCACTACCGACTTACGCAGGTAACCATCAATGTAGCCTTTGGCCACTCCGGCATTAATCGCTTCTGCCAAACTGCCGCCCACCACATGAACGTCCTGCCCCATTTCCAGAAAAACAACGGCCATACCGGTATCCTGACAAATAGGACGCTGCTCGTCCCTCGCAATACAGGCATTTTCCACCAGCTGGGCTAAGCTTTCCCTGCCCAGAGAGGATTCTTCCCATGCCTGGC
>JAEYSJ010000004.1 GCA_023434855.1 Bacillota bacterium
ATGGGCCCGCATTGTACCGCTCCGCAAGGGATTAATGTATTTAACCCGGCCTTTGATGTTACCCCTGCCTGTTATGTGACGGCCATTATTACCGAAAAAGGTGTCATTCGCCCTCCTTACAGGGAAAATATCCAGCGGGTACTTAATGAAGCGGGTAAATAACCAACCTAGAGGCAGGGTCCTGCAGCAAAACACAATCACCATGAGCATGTTGGCGAAAATATAAATAGGGAGGTTGAGGAAAATCTCACTTTTTTACTGTCCGATTTTTATCAACCTGGCATTTCCCTGGCAGCGGATTTTATCGCCAACAACAATAACAACTCCCAGTATGTCTGATTGGGTGGCGCTATAATCTAATGCTCTGGTTATATCGTCCGGGGTTTGCACCATATTGCTAATCGTGGTGGCGTAAGCGTCAGCCAGCGCAGCGTCCTTCGCCAGAACAGTGACAGCATCGGCCTTGCCAATGCTAAGCAGGTACCCTGCTGTCCCGGAAGATGTACAAATACCCAGAGGTGACAGAGCAGGGTCAATCTCCAGACCAAATGGGTTGGAGAGAATCGATTCTCCGGCATAGATGGCAATTCGGTGGATCCTACGGGAACGTAGATAAATGTCGCCGCTGTTTTCGATGATTAAGTCGGTTAGGGGATATTTTGTTGCCAGACGCCGGGCTATTTCCTGGGAAAATGCTCCCGCAGCAGCCGCCACCGGGCCAATCCCGGCTATCTGAGCAGTATCGGCCATAATCCGGGCAATAGGGGGACAGGCAGCCTGGGGTTGATAGGGTTTAAGGGATGAGATATAAGGCGCATCAACTGTTATATAGTTTTCCAGTTGTGTACGCAGTGCTATAGCATATTTTAGAGCATCTTGCTCTAACTGCGGTGAATAAATGCTGTTATTGACACCAATCCATAGTTCGGTTTCTTTGTATTTTACGGAAAAATAGTATAGTTCTGCGTCCCTATGACAGGACTGGTACCAGTAGGGTACATATTTACCGGTGTTGCCAGGTTTTGGTCCTAAGGCTGACGACAATATGCCTTGTCCGCAAATGATGCAATTATTGTGATGGACTTTCTTTTGCCGCCACTCTTTTTTGTTCACAACCATAGCACTGGAGAAAGTGGCCGCCGGGCAGGTGTTGCACTGGAGGCAGGCAGTTTCTTTTAGTGATTCTTTATTGGCAGGAGCAGCCATTACTTGTTCCCGGGCCAGAAATTGCAAGGCATTTTGCAGGCTAATTTCGTCGCCTTCCGCTTCTATCAGTAAGTGGCCATTTTCCTGAGGAGAAATTTCAGCTCTTAATATTGTAATTTTCAAATCATAATCCTTTACCAAATGGTAAGTTATAGGCTTAGCATAATTTCCAGCAGAAAAGCTAAGAGTAAAAAGTTCTTTCATAAATTAATCCGACTCCTTTACATCCTGGATTTGCTTCGCTGTTGCCCGTTTAAGGCTGGGGAGCAGCTGTTCTAAACATTTTAGAGAATACAAAAGCCCCCTTCATCAGTTGGAATTGTTCTGATGAAAGAGGCTTTAATTTTATTGGGCCGCTCTCATCTTCAAGTATCTCAGATACTTATGGAATTGGCACCTTTAGACGAATTTCGCCTTAGGTTGCCGAGGTTTCATTGGGCCAGTCCCTCCGCCTCTCTGGATGAGATATTTAATTTACATTTTGGTAGAATATTACCAGTATTCGTTAGGATTGTCAAGAGTAAATTTACGGAATATTAAACAATAAATTTCACCATAAGGTTGCATAAAATGCTAAAA
Source organism: Bacillota bacterium (assembly GCA_023434855.1). The sequence goes on from JAEYSJ010000004.1 coordinate 1,786, forward strand.
TAATGGGTAATTAGCCAACATTTTAACTATTTTCTAATGCTTAGAAGGATTTACATGCATAATTAGAGAATTATACATCAGCGTTTTTATTTTTATGCAAAGCGAGTTGTTGGTATGCCTAACTTTGTTCTCAAACGATTTGCAATTTCCGATGTAAAGCCAGGTATGGAAATTGGTGCTGATGTATTTAAAACTGATGGAAAAATTCTGCTTACTGCCGGTACCGTCTTAACCACCTCATTAATCAACCGTCTGGTGTCATGGGGTATTAATTCGATCGAAATCAGTGAGCAAACAGATGGAGAAATATTTACCATCACGCCGCCTGTAATTGATGAAAAGTTTTACGGGACTTATTGTGAAGCAGTAGATATTATAAAAAGCACCTTTGACGCTGTGCGTTTTTTCAAGAAGATTCCTTTTGAGAATATGCAAAAACTGACTGACCGCTGTCTAGAGTCTTTAATTCATATACCGGGAGCGATAAAATATTTAAATTTGGAACGTTGCCGTGACGAATATACCTTTCATCACTCTGTCAATGTGGCAATAATTTCCGGAATATTAGGCAAATGGATGGGATGTGACGGGGAAGAACTCCAGCAACTGCTTCTCGCTGGTCTGTTGCATGATATTGGCAAAACCCAGATTCCCCAGGAGATTTTAAATCACCCCGGCGAATTGACCCCGAAACAGATGGAAGTCATCAAACTGCATACTGTTCATGGCTACCAAATGCTTAGCGAAATACCCAATCTTCCCAAAAGCATCTGTTACGGTGCACTGCAACATCATGAACGTTACGACGGCAGCGGCTATCCCAGTAGGGTAAAAGAGGATAAAATACATCCCTTTGCCAAAATTATCGCTATTGCCGACATCTATGATGCCATGACGTCAGACCGGGTTTACCGGGGCAAGGCGACACCCTTTACCGTAGCTGAAACTTTGAAGCGGGATATGTTTGACAAATTGGATCCGTCAGTTTGTAACTTATTTCTTGAAAACTTATCAAATTGCCTGCTGGGTGATGTGGTGGAATTGCAGGACGGACGGGAAGCGCAAATTGTCCATTTGGGCTCAATTTTATCTACCAAGCCAATTTTACGGGCAGAAAGCGGAGAATTTATCAATCTTGAAAAGTATGAAGATATTTGCGAGATAAAGCCTCTCAGTCCGCAGGGTAAACCCAGAAAAAGAAAAGCAAAATAGTGGGGTATTAAACCAATACATAGAAGAATCAAAAAGCACCGGCTACGGTGCTTTTTGACAATATAGGAAAGTATATGTATTTGAGGCTGCCAGACCGGTAGCGTTTTGGGAAGAAATTATCATTTAGCGAAGCGGGAGAAAACGGTTGACCGCCAAGGACGCCAAGGGATATTTTAATATTTTCCAGTAGGATAATTATTCTTAACCGGGGAAATACAGACACATTTATTATAAAATCCCAATGCTTTTCTTGGCGATCTTGGCGGTTAGATATGTCTTTTAACAATGTGATGATTTCTAATGATTATTCAAGGACGCTACGGTGTTGTAACTTGTATTTATGCTTTAAACCTGACCGAGAAAGTCGTCCCGGTACTTCCCGTATCAAGGACAATAGTTGCACCGTGGCGGTGTGCGATACTATAGCAGATAGATAATCCCAGGCCTGTTCCTTGCTCTTTGGTGGTAAGAAAGGGAGTGCCCAGCTTATTTAGCATTTCCGGGGGGATACCTGAGCCTTCATCTTGCACTGCCAGTATTACTGCGTCATCATCCCTAAAAGTGCGGATAGTCAGATGTCCACCGGTTTGCATGGCTTCCAGGCCGTTTCGGGCCAGGTTAAGGATTAATTGGCGGATTTCTTTCTGGTCAATGCGAATGTCCGGAATATCGCCTAATTCCACATCGACCTGTTTATTGGTGACGATGGCATCAGCCTGCAGCAGTGGCTGTAGGGCGCGGATAATTTGATTAAGGCTGGTGATTTCCATTTTTACAGCCTTGTTTTTTGCCATCGAGAGGAATTCGGTAATGATAGAATTAGCTCTGTCAAGTTCCTCAATCATTACATTATAGTGTTCCACATTATGGCTGTTTTCGCTTCTCCGGCCTAATAGCTGCAAAAAGCCCCGCACAGTTGTCAGGGGATTACGTATTTCATGGCCAATGTTGGCTGCCATTTCACCTACCAGATTGAGGCGGTCCAGACGGGCAAATTCCTGCTCGACCTTTTTGCGCTCACTGATATCGCGGGCGACAGCCAAAGCAACAGGCAGATCGTTTAGCCGGAAAAGCTGCAAGCTTACTTCAACAGGGATATTTCTTCCGTCTTTAGTCACATGCATAGTTTCAAAAATGGTCTGATTGTTTGCATTTAGATTAGCTAGAAAATAATCGGGTGCAGCAGTGCCTGTACGTACTTTATTGTCAATATCCGCAGAAGTCAGCTGCATAAGTTCTTCTTTGGTGTAACCTAAACGTTGACAAGCTATATCATTAACTTCAATAAATTTTCCGACTACTGTTTTATCACACTTGCCCCATTCATCTATGCAAATCTCAGATAGAAAAATAGCGTCAGTGGCATTATTGACCAGCATGCGATATTTTTCCTCGCTTTGCCGCAGCAAGGCTTCGGCGAGTTGGCGTTCAAAAATTTGTTGTTGAAGCTGGTGATTAAGGATCAATAAATTTTCTGTACGGTTTTTCACTGTAGTTTCAAGCTGTTGACTATGGTTGCTGATGGTATCTGACATTTGATTGAAAGTATCGCATAGTTCCTGCAGTTCCCGGGGAGCGGAAGTAATAAGCTGCTTGTCTATGAAAAACTTACCGTCCGGTTTTTGCATTTGTCTCGTTCCGTGGATCAGATGCCCTATTGGCTTTTTAATGTTGCGGGACATAATCAGTGACAGGGGCATGCTGAGCAGCAGGATGAGCAGAAAACCAAGGAACATATGCAATAATTGTTGATATATAGGGTTTAGTATCTCGGCGGCATTTGTTTCGCTGACTATGGCCCAATTGTGGGATGGCAGCCAGCGATATGCGCCGAAAACCGGCAGTTTGTCATAGCCGGTATAAACACTGGCACTTGTTTCGCCTTTCAGGGACTGATTGACAGCCTGGGTATCTATTTTATACTGCAATCTTGGCAGTTGAAGTGTATTTTCCGTTGTCAGGCCTGTTCCGGCGGCACTGAGTAATAAACCCTGCTGGTTAACCAGATAAGTTTTTCCTGTTTGGGTGAAAATAAATTCTTTCATCAAAGCATCTATGGCAGACAAGTTGGCGATACCGGCAACCAGGCCTTGAAAATGGCCGCTATAGCCATAGATAGGCGAAGAGAAGATTATTTTAGGCTGTTTATCGGTCTTAGTCTGGATAATATCTGATATATAACTTTTGCCGGCGGCGGCTTGCCAGAAATAGGGCTGATCGCCCCGATACAGTTCGGGACCATGCTGCATATCAATTTCGGTAATACCGACCTGATTAACATAAATAATGTTGTCAAAATATTTATGGCTACGCAGAAAAACGGTAAAATCGTTGATCATTATTTCTTTGTCAATCTTTTTAATAGAATCTAAGTTCGCCAGGCTATCGATATCTTCATGGCAGCCGTTGAACCATTTGTCCAGGGCATATTCCTGTCTGGCAAGTGACTGTTCCATTCGTTGAAATGTTTTAGCAGTTTCACTGTCTACTTCTCTGACGGCGAAAATGATCATTAACAACAGGCTGGGCAGGCAAATCAGTACAAACCCCCAGGTTCTCAAATAGGCATCAATGCTTTTTGCGGCAAATCTGCGGCCAGGATATCTTATCATATAGCTTGACACTCTCCTTAAGGGGAAAGAAGTTTAATAAATAGTGTGTACAATTGTAAATTGTTTCAACGGATGTTAAAAAATACCCTTTGGGAGATTTGTCGAATTATAGTAGTCGTAAATAAAAATTTTTTGGCATTTATCAGGGGAATGAGTGGATGGGTGTAGAAGAATAAGAAAAAAAGAGATTATATGCATGGCGAAATTTGCGAAAAGAGGGAATATTTATGCTTATTTACGCAGGACTGTTCATTGATGGCACAGGCTGCAGACCGCTGTCCAATATTTATCTGGCTGTAGACAACAGCCGGATAACTGCCATCGGGCGTGCAGCGGATTTTGCAGAAGAAGATGTCAGGCGGGCGCTGGACTACAGTAGGTGTACCGTGCTGCCCGGCTTGGTAGACAGTCATGTCCATTTATTTTTAGAGGGTGTCTATGACCTAAAAGAACGAGGTCGGCGGTGGAAAGAAGATAAAGACCTTACCGTCCTGCGGGCGGTTAAAAATCTGCAAATGACTATAAAAAAGGGTGTAACTACCATTCGCGACCTTGGCGGTCCATATGATATTGCCAGCCTGTTTAAAAGAGCGGTTAAACAGAAAATCTTAACCGGACCGCGCATTATTGCCGCTAATCAGGCTATTTCCATTACCGGCGGGCATTTTCATTATGCCGGTGGACGCGAAGCAGACGGACCGGAGGAAATGGTCAAAGCGGTCAGAGAACAGGTGCGCGCCGGGGCGGATTGCATTAAAGTGATGATGACCGGTTGTGTAAATTTCGTGCGGCAAGATGCCGGAATTGTGGAATTGACGGTAGAGGAAACCAACGCTGTGGTGCGTGAAGCTCACCGGATGGGAAAAATGGTGGCAGTCCATGCCAACGGCCCGGCAGGGGTGGGTCAGGCGGTAACCGCCGGTGTTGATACTATTGAACATGGTGCTCTGCTGGACGAAACAGCAGCTAGTATGCTGACAGAGAGTTCAGCCTATTGGCTGCCTACACTTTTACCCTTTCAACGAATGCTTGATTACAGCCGTGAGTATGATAGTGTTACTTTGCCTCAGTCCGGGTTGGAGAGCGTCTATGCCCGCCATCGGGCCATGGTTGGCAAAAGCATTGCTGCCGGCGGGAAAATTGTGGCCGGCACTGATGCCGGTGCGCTGGGTGTGGAGCATGGTGATCTCTGGTGGGAGCTGGCGCTTCTGGTTGAAGTTGGCCTGCCGCCGCTAAAAGCCATTCATGCCGCTACCGGACTGGCCGCCGAGGCCATTGGCCTGAAAGAAACAGTGGGAACGCTGACGGCAGGCAAACAGGCGGATATCCTGGTAGTGGAAGGCAATCCCCTCGAAGATATCTTATGCCTGCGCAATGTAGGACAAGTATTTAAAGGCGGTGTGGCGGTGAATTAAAGGAATGACTTTCAAAGCATAAAAAAACAAACATGACAGGCCAAACAGTTCATCATGTTTGCATATAAAAGCCTTGTATTGATATTTTCTGAACCACAGAGGACCAGAGGACACAGAGTAGAACGGCTCGATGTGTATCTCGCGGGAAATGTAAGTATTAATAAAATCCCTCCGCGTCCTCCGTGTACTCCGTGGTTAGCTGTTCACCAAAGCGGTTCAATTGTACTCTTTCGCCTGTTCTTCTCCTGACAATACCCTGTAGGCGCCTTCCGCCAATGCTTGCAGTTCGTCTTCTCCGGGCAGGACGGCTACCGGGGCAATAAATTCTACGTATTCCTTAAGCTTAGTGGTAAGATACTCCGAATAGGCAATGCCACCGGTAAGAATAATGTAGTCGACTTTACCGCATACCGGTATGGCGGCGCCGGCAATATAGCGGGCTATGTTGTAAATCATGGCCTGAAAGACCAATTCGGCCTGTTTGTCTCCCGCCTCAATCCGTCTTTGCACTTCACGGACATCATTGGTCCCCAGATGGGCCACCAATCCGCCCTGGCCGGCCAATAGCTTGGCAACGGCATCTTTTGTTAGGTGATTCTTAAGAATAGCATCAGCGAATTGCCCGGCTTCAACCGTACCGGCTCGTTCGGGGGAAAAGGGGCCTTCGCCGTCAAGACCGTTGTTTACTTCAACTACTCTGCCTTGTTTGTGGCAGCCAACAGTTATACCGCCGCCAAGGTGAGCTACTATAAGGTTTATATTTTCATATGGGCGGTTAAGTTTCCGGGCGAAATGCTTGGCTACTGCTTTTTGGTTAAGGGCGTGGAAAATGCTTTTTCTTTCAATTTCCGGGCGTCCGGTAATGCGGGCTATTGGATCAAGTTCATCTACTACTACCGGATCAACAATAAAGGCAGGGCAGCCGGCCTGTTGAGCAACATGGTCAGACAGGATGGCTCCCAGGTTGGAAGCGTGGGCGCCGTAGCGGCTGGCTTTTAGATCGTCCAGCATGGCAACATTAATGCGGTAAGTACCGCTTACCACCGGTTTAAGCAGTCCGCCGCGGCCTACTATGGCGGAAAAATCAGTTACTGACAAATCGTGGGAGGTCAAAAAGTCGGTTATTTGAGCCAGCCGGTATTCATATTGTGCGGGGATGCTGGTGAATCCGGTAATTTCCGACGTGCTATGACTGATATTCTGCGTCAAAGAAGCGACTGTATTATGATAAACGCCGATTTTGGTAGAAGTGGAACCAGGATTAATTGTCAGTATTTTAAAGGTCATTGACTGGCCTCCTTGGGATAATTTACGGCATATTTACAGTATAGCGTACATTAATGGTATTTCAAGTTATTTATGTCATAGGTGTATTACTGTTTTGCCCTATATTCACGATAATAATTGTGAAGTCTAGTATCAACGTCACCCAAAATCACTAGATATTGTGTTTTGGCGGGAATTTTTTGCTTAATTAGGGAAAATATATTATAATTATGTTAGCAGTTATTGTTTTTTTACTGTATCAGAATTTATAACTTTTCGGGCGACTGCAAACAGTTGATTACCTGCGGTTTAGCCGAAAAGTAACTTAAATTCTTTACTTTTCGAAAACGGAACGTTTTTCTTATGAGGTGAGAATGTGGATTTTGGTTTAGGTAAGGTTTTGCCTATACGTATTGAAGAAGAAATGAAAAACTCGTATATTGATTATGCTATGAGCGTAATTGTTATGCGGGCACTGCCTGATGTCCGGGACGGTCTGAAGCCGGTGCACCGCCGTATTTTGTACGCTATGCATGAAGCCGGTATGGCCGCCAACAAACCTTATAAGAAGTCGGCGCGTATTGTCGGGGAAGTACTTGGTAAGTACCATCCTCATGGCGACAGCTCAGTATATGATGCCATTGTGCGGTTGGCGCAGAATTTTTCCACCAGGTACCCGCTGGTAGACGGCCACGGCAACTTTGGTTCGGTGGACGGCGATTCGGCAGCGGCTATGCGGTATACTGAGGTAAGAATGTCCCGTGTAGCGGAATCTATGCTGGAAGATATTGAGAAAGATACCGTGGATTTCGTGCCTAACTACGATGAATCTTTACAGGAACCTACTGTATTGCCGGCAAAGATACCGAATTTGTTGGTAAACGGTTCTGCCGGCATCGCTGTGGGTATGGCTACCAACATTCCTCCTCACAATTTGGGTGAAGTGGTGGATGCTCTGGTAATGATGATTGAGAATCCCGAGATTACCATCAAAGAATTGATGATGGTAATTCAGGGACCGGACTTTCCTACCGCTGGTTTGATCTTAGGCCGTGAGGGCATCAAGGCTGCTTATACTACCGGCCGCGGTGCGGTCAAAATGCGGGCTCAGACCCGAATCGAAAAAATGTCCAACGGCAAAAACCGTATTTTGGTGACTGAAATTCCCTACCAGGTAAATAAGGCCAAACTGGTAGAAAAAATTGCTGAACTTGTGCGGGATAAAACGGTGGATGGAATTACCGACCTCCGGGACGAAAGTGACCGCAACGGGATGCGCGTTGTTATCGAACTCAGACGGGACGTTAATCCTGATGTTATTTTAAACCAATTATTCAAGCATACTCAAATGCAGGAAACATTTGGCGTTAATATGCTGGCACTTGTGGATGGTCATCCCCGGGTGCTGAACCTGCAGGAAGTTTTGCATTATTACCTGGAACATCAAAAAGATGTCATTGTGCGCCGTACGAAATTTGAACTGGAAAAAGCAAAAGCCAGAGCGCACATTTTAGAAGGTCTGAAAATTGCCCTTGATCATTTGGATGCTGTTATTACTACCATTCGCCAGTCGAAGACGGTGGATATTGCCCGTACGGCATTAATGGATGGTTTTGATTTAAGTGAGAAACAAGCCCAGGCAATCCTGGATTTGCGCCTCCAGCGTCTGACAGGTCTGGAAAGGGAAAAAATCGAGCAGGAATACAAGGATGTGCTGGAGACTATTGAATGGCTGGAGTCAGTCCTGGCTGATGAACTCAAAGTACTTAATTTAATTAAAGAAGAATTGCTTGATGTCAAGAAACGTTTTGCCGATGCCCGCCGTACTGTTATTACAAGTGATTTATCCAGATTGGCAGATGAGGATCTTATTGCCGAAGAGGATATTGTAATTACTCTTACCCATGGCAGCTATATTAAGCGCCTGCCGGTGGATACCTACCGCAGCCAGAAACGGGGCGGCAAAGGTGTGACCGGCATGGGAACCAAAGAAGAAGATTTTGTGGAACATTTATTTGTTACCACCACTCATCATAATATCTTGTTCTTTACCAACCGGGGGCGGGTATATCGCTTGAAGGGCTACGAAATACCTGAAGCCAGCCGGACGGCAAAAGGCACGGCTGTTGTTAATGTGCTGCCGCTGGAAAATAGGGAGAAAATCACCGCTGTTATCCCCATTAAGGAATTCTCCGGCCGCCGCTATTTGTTTATGGCAACCCAGAAAGGTATTGTCAAGAAGACTGAGCTGATGGAGTTTGATACTGCCCGCAAGACTGGATTAAATGCCATCGCCCTGGATGAAGACGATGATTTGATTGGAGTTAAATTAACAAATGGTGAGCAGCATGTTATCATGGGTACTAAGGACGGACTTGCCATCTATTTCCCGGAAACCGATGTTCGTTCCATGGGGCGTACAGCTCATGGTGTCAAGGGTATTACGCTGCATAAAGGCGACGACGTCGTCAGCATGGATACCGTCCGTAAAGAAGGCGAAGTATTGACCGTGACTGCCGAAGGTTACGGCAAGCGTACTCCACTGGTGGAATATCGTAATCAGTCCCGCGGTGGCAAAGGGGTTATTAACTTAAAAGTTACTGATAAGACTGGTCCGGTTGTAGGTATTAAAGTAGTTCGTCCTGGCCAGGAACTGATGCTGATCTCTGGCGAAGGGATTGTTATCCGGATCGATATTGATGAAATTTCCGTGTTCAGCCGCAACGCCCAGGGCGTAAAATTAATGAGGACCGGGGAAAATGATACAGTCGTAGCGTTAGCAGCGGTGGAAAAGAAAGCGGAGACCGATTAACCTGAACAGTTAAGCGACAATGGCAGGCCTGGCGGCCTGCCTGATGTTTCTGAGGATAGGGCAGATTAAGGAGGAGAATGAAATGAGGAAAACAAGCATAGCTGTTCTGATGGTGTTGGCCATTAGCTTGCTGGCGTTTACCGGCTGTTCGGGAAATAATCCGCCGTCTGGCGCCAACCCGCCTGCCGCCGGCGACGGTGCCAAGCAGACGGTATCAAAAAAGAACAGTATTGCAAAATTTGAAACATCCAAAGGTGATTTTACAGTAGAGCTGTTTGAAGATAAAGCACCTATAACTACGCAAAATTTTATCACGCTGGTAAATAAGCACTTTTATGACGGCTTACTCTTTCACCGGGTCATTGACGGCTTTATGATTCAGGGCGGCGACCCTAAAGGCAATGGCACAGGCGGACCGGGTTATACGATACCGGATGAGTTTCACCCCGACCTAAAACACGACGCGCCGGGAATATTGTCCATGGCTAACGCCGGGCCGAATACCGGCGGCTCCCAGTTCTTTATCACGTTAGTGCCCACACCATGGCTGAACCAGCACCATTCCGTATTTGGCAAAGTAGCTGAGGGGCTTGATGTGGTTAAAGCCATTGGCAAGGTGCAGACAGGAACTAATGATAAACCGTTGGAAGATGTAGTGATTAAAAAAATTACCATATTGAGCGGCGGACAATAGGCGTTATTGAAAAAGTCAGGATTTCGCAAAAAAATGCGAACATCCTGACTTTTTAGTTTATATGCAGCCCTTTGGTTTCGGTAAGCCGGATATTTTGCATAAGGTCTTAAGCGGTCCGGGCGGAAAAAGTTCCATTAGCCGCTCCAGCGAAACGCCGGTCTCTTTGCATAACTTTCTGATCATTGGTTCTTTGCCGAACTGTTCCCAATAATTCCGCACATACTTTATTATTTTCCAGTGCTCCTCGGTGAGTACTATTCCTTCATTTGCGGCAAAGCTTTGCGCTACATCCTCATCCCATTCATTTGGGTCGGCTAAAAATCCATCTTCATTAAGTTCGAGCTTTCTTGTTTTTACTTCTAAGACAGCCATAGTATCACAGTACCTCCAAAAAATAATTAACCGACAAGGGCGCCGAGGACGCCAAGGGTTATGAAATTACAGTTGCAGTGCGTTCCCGAATATTTCCATTATACCAGAAACTTTCGCTATATCCAATCCATAATGTTTGATTACATGAGGAAGTTGGGCTTTGCATGATGCGCAGGGAGCAACAAGGGCATCCAGTCTGCCTAGTTCGCGCAGTTGCTCTGCTTTCATTTTAGCCAGTTTCATGCGTGTTTCCATCATTTCTTCCATTAGCAGACCGGAGCCACCGCCGCAACAATAATTCAGCTCGCGGTTGGGGGCCATTTCCACAAAATCAGTTACACAGGCCTGCAAAACTTGCCGGGGAGCATCTGCTAAATCGCCGGCCCGGGCATAGTTGCACGGGTCATGCAGTGTTACCCGCATCTTTATTTTCTCCAAAGGCAGCTTGTTCAGGTTTTGGGCTGCCAGCTCGAGGATGTGGATGATTTTAAACGGAATAGCGCCATTAGCGCCTTCGCTGAACATTTTGGCAACACGCCAGCCATGCCCGCACTCACCCTGGACTACCAAAGCGGCGCCAACTTCCCGGGCAGCATCAATCATGCGTTTATTGTGATGTTTCATCAAATCCAAATTAATAAACATGCCGTAATTTGCTGCTTCCGGCAGTGTGGAGGACAGCGTCCAGTTCAGACCAAGTGCATGAAAAAGCTTAACGGCACCGAGAAAAGTATCGACATTGTGCTGAAATTCGGTTGAAGAAGGTACATAAAGAATATCAGCCCCGGGTTTGTCAATTGGTATTTTGATATCCTGGCCTGTTTCTTCTTTTAATTCTTCTTCGAGAAATTCACAGCTATCAACAATTACCGGTTTTAATATACCCGTATTAGCACCTGCTTTAATCACATTGGCGGCGATGCCGGCAATAAAACGGGGCACAAAACCAACTTTAGCCAAAATATACCGCATAGCCATAACGATTTCTGCCGTATCAATACCGAAAGGGCAATAGTAGGAACAACGGCGGCATAGATTGCATTGATACGAATAATTTATCCAGCGTTCAATTTCCTCGGGGTAGTTAGTATGCGTACCTGTTATCCATGCAGCAAGTTTACCCATAGTTGTAAAATTGTTCTTATAATAAGAGCGAAACAATTCAGCGCGCAAAGCCGGAATATTATTAACGTCATCTGTGCCGAGATAGCTGTGACAAGCTTTGGCGCATGCCCCGCATTTTGTACATGTCTCCAGCATCACTTTTACTGCCCGTGAGAATCTTACCATATTACCCACTTCATCAAACAACCGTTCAGGCAGGCTATCCGGCGGGGTTGCTGTTACTCCGATTTCCTTAAGTTCCTTCTCTTTGGCCATATCAAGTGAAATACCCATAACTTCACCTCATTGTGGTTGTAGACTTAGGGGATTGAATATCGTTGTTAACCGGGGCAGCAAAAGAAGATCTGGGCAATTTACCTGCCGGAGTCGGGTATTCCGGCGGGGGCTCGGTTAGCATAAGGCGAATGATCCAGCCTCCCAGCCAATGCCCTAGCTTAGAATAAGGCAGATAAATAATTAAGGCGTTAAATAAAATAAAATGCCAGAAAAACCATGGAATGGCGGGAATTGCCGCCGGATGAAAGAAGAGAAGACTTGTAATGTAATCCCGTATCAATTCCAAGTCCGGTGCGGTAATGGATAAACGCAGGAAGGTTCCGGTAACGGCAATGCCGGCAAGAAGAGCGAGTTCAAAGTAATTAGTCAAGTCTGAAGTAACCCTTGCCTCGGCATAGAAAAGCCGGTGGGCCGTTAGGCCAGTAAGGGAAATTAAAAATATTACCCCGGTAACCATGCCAAGAGAGTTGGACAAAGCCAGGCTTGCGCCCGGGGACATTCCCAGCGTCGTAAATTGTTTGCCTAGAAAATAAATACCGGTGATGTGTCCAATGATAATTAATCCCAGGGATAGATGCATCACCCAGCTCAATAGCCACAGCAGCCGGCTATGACGGTAGAGGCTGTTAAAAAACAGCACTTCTTTCAGGAAAAACAATGATCTGTCCGATCTATTGCCCGGTGCCGGGAAAACGGTTAGCGGAAAGGGTGATGGTGTTGTAAACCAGCGGAATAATTTATAGGCAGCACCGAAAAAAAATATCGCTACCGAAATATAAGGAAAAATATGTTCAAAGAACAACAAGGCTTTTCCCCTCCCCCAACAAAAATAAAAACAGGATGTTGTGGAAATTCAACAACAGCATCCTGTCAATTTCAGCGCATACTGTACTCCTTTCCACACGGGAAGCTTACCGGTTTCCTGGTAAACTCTATAGATCTGGTAATCATCGGCGAACCATTAGATCACCAGATTCGGAGCTATTTAGTTCTGTAGGTTTGGCTATTTGCATAATCCTTGCACAAAAAACAGGCAATAAATTCTTTATATATTGGATATTCAGCGAATTTCAGATAATTCCTGCTGTAATAAAAATATTTAAATATGGCAATATTTCTAAAAAAATAATTAAATATACAGTGTTACAAATGCCTGATTATGGTTGTGGCATTGACGTTAGGCTCGATCTTTCCGGTCTTGGCTTCAATTTTAGTTTTAATCTTCACACGAAGTTGATTAATTTCATCTTCATGAATCTTTACATACCTACAACTTGGCGTTGCTCCACAGTTTCTACATGACATATCTGCAGCAGAATTTAAAACACCGCATTCGGGGCATGAATAATGCTCAATCATTTCAGTGTACCATTGTTTCCAGCCAACTTCTTTGATACGTTCTTGAGACTTCCACAACTCAAGTCTATTTGCCATTGCGGCCTGAAAAACTCTCAAATCTTCACAAGGATATTTTGGGCATTCGCCGCAAGTCTATTCCTTTTCCAGTAGCACATTGCGATAACTTACAGTTTCTACAAGAATATTTGCATACTTTTTTTGGCCTACAACCATCACATTCCAAATCCTCAATTGAGCATTGAAAATGTTCTGCAAGCCTCGCAAGCCTTTTTTTATCTTCTCTGTTTCCTATAAATATTGGACAAGAAGGACAAAACAATCCGCAAACAGCAACCAACTGTTTGTCTGGAATACTTAAATCTAAACTCATAAATTTCTCCTTGTTTACATTATTTACAATATTTTCCGGCGGTTTTTTGTAATCTTGGCTATCCATTCTCGTTTGCCCACATTAGCGCCAAGCCCCGGAGTAGGTGCAAATAATTCCAGGAACGCCAGTGAAAAACAAGCGTTCAGCTGACCAAAGGCAAAATCCTTCGGAGCGGTCGCTGCAATTAAATATGGTGCTCCTCTTATGACGGTGTTGCGTTTCGTATGTTTTTTTAGCCTAAAAAGTGGGTGCTAAATAAATCTTTGCTAAATTGTAATTAAAATCCATTTCTCCTAAGCTTGCTAAATATCCTTCTATTTCAAGGAAGCAATGAAAAACCTCTTAAAGTTTTAAGGTTGGAAGACCATTTATTTTTGTTTATATTAATCGCTTATCAAAGACGACAGTATTTGCTTGTGTTTTAATGATCGTTGCGGTGGAATCTGTAAAGAGTATCAGAAAAAATTAAAAAATGGTTGATTTAGTTCATTTTTGTTAAATTAATTTTGACAAATTTAAAAAATATATAATTAGTTACAAATATAACTAATTATATTGCAATTTTCAGGAAATAACCATATAATAATTATGGAATATGTTGATTTAAGTATGTTTTAATCTAAAGAAGTTTGTGGCGGGGAGGTTGAATTTTCTATAGGATTAACTTAATAAGTAGAAAACAATGAGATCATTAAAAACGATAATGCAAAGACGGTGATGGAAATATGGAAAAAATTTTGACTGAAAAAATAGAAAGATTAACATTACAAAAAGAAAAGCGGGAACTTCGAGAAAAACATGTAAAATCAGTAATGGAAATTTTAATGAATAAATGTTTAAACTGTGAAAATATTAATATTACAACTTCACGGGATATTTGTTTTAACATGGACATATGTTGGATGATCAACGCCTGCAGGGACAATCTGTCTTTAGAAGGGAGGGAATGCTAGTATGAGCTGCATCATGGGTCAATACTGTAATTGCATGTATAATCATGAAGTTTGTAGAAATAAGCCGAAGCCGGAGCATATACCATGTATCGGCACAGTGTGCTGGAATTTTATAATTAACGGCTAAAGTTGTCGGCAAAACCATATTTTAGATCGACATAGCCGAGATCTGTATAATGTATTTTATATAAAATATTATATGCAAAAGTTAAAGGAATCTAATTAATTGTGTCGAATATAAACAAACAGTGGAAACCTTACTATTGCTGGGCCAGTGAACTCCTTCAGCTCAGGCTGAACATCGAAAATCAGGGCCTTGAAGCGGCAATATCATGGTAAGGTTTTTTTTGTGCGTTCAATACATAAAACGGGACTTAATCTATCAGGTCTTGAGGAGGTGCCTTCGCGCCACAACATAAAATAAATTTCATAAATATATCACAATGGAAATGATATTACATTGGAGGTTTATTCATGGCACAAGCTAAAAAGGGCTTAGGGCTTACTACGCAAATTTTTATCGGACTTATTCTCGGTATTTTGTTTGGTTATGTTTTTCCTGATTCTGGTCAGGCGCTTAAGCCGGCTGGTGATATGTTTATCCGGATGATCAAAATGATTGTTGTACCCCTTATTTTCAGTTCTTTGGTTATGGGTATCGCTGGAACAGGTGATTTTAAGAAATTAGGACGTCTCGGCGCCAAATCATTAATTTGGTTTGAGATAGCAACAACTATGGCATTATTTGTCGGGTTATTTATGGTTAACATATTACAACCCGGAGCCGGGGTTACTGTGCCGCTGAGTGGTGATATCAGCAAGGTAGCGGCAGCATCTAAGGAATCAATTGATTTAATTCATTTGCTTACCAATATTGTGCCAACAAATATCATAGATGCTATGTCACGCGGTGACATGCTGCAAATTATTTTCTTTGCTTGTTTCTTTGGTGTTGCGGCAGCCGCACTTGGGCCAACGGGGGATCCGGTAGTGAAATTGTCCGCAACTGTTGCTGAGATCATGTTCAAGGTTACGCATTATGTTATGGCAGTTGCCCCAATCGGTGTTTTTGCACTGATTGCCTTCACAGTAGGCAAATTTGGCCTGGCGATGCTTGTTCCTTTGGCCAAGCTGATTGGAACATTATATTTGTCGCTGATTGTATTCATTATCCTTGTGCTGTTATTTGCTTCGCTTGTTATTAAGGTCAATTTTCTCCATGTTTTACGTGCACTTAAAGAGCCGCTTTTGCTTGCTTTTTCCACCGCGACAAGTGAAGCTGCCTTGCCTTTGGCTATGGCCAAACTGGAAAAGTTCGGGGTGCCGAAACACATTGTTACCTTTGTCATGCCTACCGGTTATTCATTCAATCTGGACGGGTCAACACTGTACAGCAGTTTGGCTGTTGTCTTTATTGCCCAGATGTTCAATATTGATTTTCCCTTGTCCAGCCAAATATTAATGGTTCTTACGTTGATGCTTTCGACTAAAGGCATTGCTGGTGTACCGGGAGCTTCTCTTATCGTAATTGCCGGTACAGTTACCGCTTTCGGCCTGCCGGTGGAAGGTGTTGCCATTATTCTGGGAGTCGACCGGATTATGGATATGGCGCGCACCACTTGTAATGTTTTCGGTAACTGTATTGCGACAGTCGTTGTAGCCCGCTGGGAAAAAGAGTTGCCGGACACGGTATTGCAAGCGGCATATTCTCAGGATTACGACGACTAGCGGAGACTGTTTGAATAAAGCGAAGACATTTTTTGTCTTTGCTTTTATTTTTTTAAGCGGATAATAACGCATAAGAAATGTTTCACCGCCAATACTAGAAATAAATCTGTACTGGAAAGGGTGAAAAAAATTGCGTTCCACTAAATTACTTATTGTAATCACGTTGATAATTTTTGTGGTTTCAGCCGTCTTTTTAGTTGGTGGTTGTACTAAGCCGGCACCTAAACCGCTGCCTGGCATGCCTGGTTCGCCGGAAAATCCCGCACCGGGCGCTCCCGGCAAAATGGTGATGCCGCCAAGGATGGTCATTGGCTATTATGAAAATCCCTGGCCGGGAACACCTGACAAAACCGGATCATTTCCCAGCATGAAAACATTTGCCAAGAGCATGACCGGTGTTGGGCCATTCTGGTATAAAGCTACCGCTGATGGCTCACTTGAGGCTAAAGACAGCCAGTTAGTGTATGATACTGCCCGCCAGCTGGGACTTAAAATGTTTCCGTTAATCACCAATAAAACAGGTGCCACTGATGCTGTGCTGGGGGATCCTGCGACACGAACAAAGGTAACTGATAATATCGCAAAACTTGTCCAAGAGAAAAACTATGACGGCGTAAACATTGATTTCGAATTGCTGCCGCCTAATCAGCGGGATAATTTAACTGCGTTCATGGCTGAATTATATCCAAAACTTAAAGGGATGAATAAGACATTAATCATTTCAGTATTTCCCCAAGTCGATGTAGCGCCTGATGTTTCCGGGGCCTACAATTATCCGGAAATTGCTAAAAATGCTGATTTCCTGCAAATTATGACTTATGACCACCATTGGTCCACTTCTCCCCCCGGGCCTCTAGCCCCTATCGACTGGTATGAAAAAAATATCAAGTATGCCATCGATCAGTGTGGCGGACCGCATAAGGTCATTGTAGGAGTAGGGGCGTATGGCTATGACTGGGTGACTGGCAAGGATGCCGAAACAGTAAACTATGTTGATGCTATTGTCCGGGCAGAAAAAAACGGTGCGAAAATTATGTATGACGATACAGCCCAGGCACCGCATTTTAAATATGATGACGGTCATGAAGTCTGGTTTGAAAATGATAAAAGCACAGCTGCCAAATTAGATGTCATTGCCAAATATAATCCGGCAGGTATCGCTATCTGGCGCTTAGGGCAGGAACAGCCTGAAATTTGGCCGTTGATCGATCAAAAATTCCCGCGGCAACAATAAGAAAAATAACCTGTCGGCATTATGCCGGCAGGTTATTTTTGCCAGGCGTAGAAGTAAATACTATTGGAAATATGAGCATGAGGGTGGCAAGAATGGCTATTGTGGAAGTAACTATCGTCCCGTTGGGGACAAGTACACCAAGTATCAGTCAGTATGTTGCAAACTGTCATAAAGTCCTTGAACAGTCCAAAAATGTAAAATACCAATTGACACCTATGTCCACTATCATTGAGGGGGAACTTGATCAGGTGCTGGCTATTATCCGCCAAATGCACGA
This sequence comes from Bacillota bacterium, assembly GCA_023434855.1. Next base: position 19,491 of record JAEYSJ010000004.1, read on the forward strand.
AGTTCCTTTTGCGTCCGGGGCGGCACGGGTGTCAACGATTATTCGTATCGATGACCGGCGGGACAAGAAATTGACAATGGAAGGAAAGGTTCAGGCAGTTAAGGAAAAATTATAGTGTTTTAAGACAGTCTTTAGGAGGAAGGGAAAAATGGAAAAGAAAATTTTAACGGTTGAAGGTATGAGCTGCGGACATTGTAAAGCAGTAGTGGAAAAAGCGGTGCGGGCGCTGCCGGGAGTAGCTTTTGCAGAGGTTGATCTAGGTGCGAAAAAATTGACAGTGGAATTTGATGCCGCTAAAACTGCCCTGGAACAAATCAAGGAGGCTGTGGACGACGCCGGCTTCACAGTGGCATAATATTAGTCAGGCATGACAGCAATAAACCCAAGTATTTCCCGGGGGGAGTCGGTGACAGATAACAAACGGCCATTGACCAGGTCGATAAGACTAAGGTCGGCAAACATGTGGCTTGAGGCTATAGCGAATTGGCCGCCTGGCAGAATGTGCAGGCAGGAAATAGATCGCCCAAGGGGAATATGGCGGTTTATTGAAGTTGTTTCCAGGTCGATTACCGTAATTGAGGCGCTTTCTTCATTAACAATATAGGCAATATGTTCATCAGGGTTAGTGGCTACATGTGACGGATAAGTGGTATAGGGACTTAGCGTGTTGGTGTAGATACAACTTTTTAAAGTAATGGCGGCGGAAACGCCGTCTTGTTTTTTGTCAAAAATGGCCACACCTTCGTTGGTAAAGTTGGTTGTCGTAAAGGGAACTATGATGTGATCGTGGTGACTTAATATTATGTTAGTAGGAATGCCAGGCAACTGATATTCATATGTTAGTTCTCCTTTAGGACTAAATACGGCCAATGTGCCGGTATCATTATGTTCCCAGACGCTATAAATGGCTGAGCCATCGGCGGCCAGACCGGCACAGGCAGTTTTTTCACTTTCCGGCTTGCCCCAGGGGGTAACAGCCATAGTTACGGTATCAATGGCATATAACATTCCCGTTGGATCGACGATATAGACAGAATTCGTTGACGGTGCAAAAGCAAATTGACTTGGATGAGGAATATCGAAAGGCAGGCCGTAAAGAGAAAGGCTGGTTAAATTCGCAATGAATAAAGCACCAGTGTTATTACCGCCCGACATAGGCAGGAACGCCTTGCTAAAATCGGGGGTAATAGATAGATCCAGGGGAGTGAATTTGGCCGGATAAGGCAGCTCTTTTAAGATTTCGCCGGTGGGACCATTAATAAGCAGCAGGGAATGATTGGCGGCATCAAGCGCCAGTATTTTATAAGACAGTTCCTCAGGCAACATTGGGCTTTCCATTAATTTCACCTCACAGTCAAAGTGACGGTTTTACAAAATGGCATGGAGATTTGATTATATAGTATGTAAGTACAAAGAATTTGTTATTGGGTTATCGTGGGCATTTCTGCTATAATAAAAAATAAGCAGACCATATTATGCGATGGAGGTCTATGTATGCCTATGCCCCGAAGACTTAAGTTTTGGACAAGTCCTGCTGAAGCAGTAGTGTATATTACTTTATTATTATTTATCATCGGCGCAGTTAATGTGTTTAGTGCGAGTTTTGTACTAGCCGGACAAGTATTTAATGATAGTTATTTTTTTCTCAAAAGACATTTGCTGAGTTTTGTCTTTGGGTTGGCCGGTATGTTTATTGCTGCGCACATGGATTACCGGAAAATGAAGAACGGACTGATGATTATTATTCTGGCCACCATGGGAATGTTGCTGGCGGTGCATTTCAGCGGCGTAGATGCCAATGGCGCCAGAAGGTGGCTCAATCTTGGAATAAAGTTTCAGCCGTCCGAAATTGCAAAATTGACGGTTATTATTATTGCTGCCTGTTATCTGGGTCCCAAGGTTGACCGGCGGCGACAGGTGTCCTTGTTTTCTGCACCGGTATTTCTTAGCATGATCATGGGGGCGCTGGTGCTAAAACAGCCTGATATGGGTACGGCAGTGATAATTGTGGGCTTATGCCTGGTATTGTATATGATTGCCGGATTGCCCGGATATCAAAAATTCCTGCTGTATGGCGGCGGTGGGGTAATGCTATTGTACCTAACCTATGCGGCGACTTACCGGGCAGAGCGGATAGCCGCCTGGTTAAACCCCTGGGCTTATCAGCAGACTACCGGATATCAGACGGTGCAATCATTATTGGCAATCGGTTCAGGTGGGTTTTTTGGCACCGGTCTTGGCATGGGTGCCAGTAAATTTTATTATTTGCCTGAAGCTCATACCGATTTTGCTTTTTCTGTGCTATGCCAGGAAATGGGTTTTGCCGGAGTGCTTGTCGTACTTGTCCTGATTGCTATGTTAGGCTGTTATGGCGGGCAAATCGCCAACAAGGCATCGGATGGGTTTGGTAAAATACTGGCTACAGGTATAATGGCCTTAATTGTGGGCCAGGCGGTGTTTAATATCGCCATGGTTTCTGGATTGCTGCCGGTAATTGGTGTACCTCTCCCATTTATTAGCTTTGGCGGTACATCTTTGATTGTGAATATGACGGCCATTGGCATGCTTGTCAGTATTGGACGGCGTGCTCAGCAAATGGAGCAGCAGGCGGCAGTTCCCCGGGACCCCGGCCCGCCTAAACGTACCCGTCTTAAATTAGTGTCTAAAAGCGTTTCAGAAGGATGAAATAATTAAACCCGGCAAAATGATATGCTCCCCTTGTGGTAGACAGTAGAAATAATAAAACTGCCTATCACAAGGAGGAGCTTTTTTATGTCACACAAAGCAAAAATATCGGGAACAGAAAAGATAGCGGCTATTGAGAAATATCT
>JAEYSJ010000008.1 GCA_023434855.1 Bacillota bacterium
AGCGTTTTGATTACGAAAACTCACGGAATTTCCAGGCGCAAATGAAGATTGTTCAAGTCATGGCGGTTATAACACCGATTATTAATATTCTTTCCACCATTGGTATTACGGCGATTATTTGGTTCGGCGGACACGAAGTGATAAGTGGTCATTTAACTTCTGGAGCTTTAATTTCCTTCCTAGTTTATGTAATTAATCTTCCTACTCCTGTCAAACGGCTTAGCAATATCTATGCAGATATACAGCGGGCGTTAGCGGCAGCGCAGCGAATCTTTGAAGTACTGGATATCGAACCGGAAATCAAAGATTTAGAAGGGGCTAAAGAGTTAGGACCTGTAGCAGGGTATGTTACCTTTCAGAACGTCTCCTTTGCATATAACCCAGGCAAACCTGTTGTAGCGGATATGTCATTTGAAGCCAGGCCGGGAGAGTTGATCGCGATCGTAGGACCTAGCGGTGCCGGGAAAACAACGGTGGTCAATCTAATTCCCCGGTTTTATGATCCTGTAGCTGGCTCGATCCGGATTGATAACATCGATATTCAAGCCGTTACCTTACAGTCCTTGCGCGCTCAAGTCGGCATTGTTCCGCAGGAAACAATTTTATTTAGCGGTACAATATTTCAAAATATTATTTACGGAAATTTAGAGGCTGCTAAGGAAGAGGTAATTGCAGCGGCAAAAGTGGCTAATGCACATAATTTCATCAGGGAAATGGCTGATGGATATGAAACTCCGGTTGGAGAGCGCGGCGCTCAGTTATCCGGTGGCCAGCGGCAACGCATTGCCATAGCCAGAGCTGTTTTAAAGAATCCGCGGATATTGATCCTGGATGAAGCCACTTCAGCATTGGATACTGAGAGCGAACTACTGGTGCAGCAAGCACTCGATAGGCTGATGATTGGACGGACTTCTTTTGTTATTGCTCACCGTTTAGCAACAGTGCAACGTGCTCATTTAATTCTTGTTATGGAAAATGGCAAAATAGTGGAGCACGGTAATCATGAAGCGCTGGTTAAGGCAGATGGTTTATACAGTAAGCTGTACAAGATTCAATTCAGTACTGAAAACCAGTAGAGTTTATCTTGAAAGAGCTGCCAGACGCTTTTGAAGTGCAGATTGCGATAAATTATTTAAGATTGTAGTATACTCGACTTAGTAGCAGATCTGTCGTTGCCACTGAGTACCTTTCCGCTTAATACAAAACTAGATAGGAAGTCTGAAAACGCCGGCTTTATACGTTCGGTATAACTCAAATCCATTCAGTCTATATGGCTGATACAATTGAACTCAATGAAAACCTTAGATATAATAAAATGTACATTCAGTGGCTTGTGAAATAGGTGTCGCAGAGGAATGTGTAAAGAGTTTATATAAGGAGGTGTAGCGTGTGACGGACGGTGACGGGCAGTATATGCAGACAATGGACGCAATCAGCGACGCAGGGCCGGGGCAAGAAGATGTGCTGCGCCGGCAGGAATTATATCTTCAGGTTATGACAGAGCTTTTAAATCAGGTAGTTTGGAGAATCGATGTGGAAACATTGACGCTTATTGATACAAGCTCATCAGTAAAACGATTGCGGGGATATGAACGGGACGAGCTTATTGGCGTGAATTTGGAAGAGCTGTTATCCCCGTCATCGTATCGACGTATTCTCGAAAAATTGCCCGAGTGGTTGGAGCAAGCCGCTGACAATGGCGGAATTCAATTTTTTGAGGTAGTTGAACAGCCGCACCGGGATGGAACAACCGTATGGGTTGAGGTAGCCTGTTCTCTTTTTCGCTGCGCTGATGGACGCGCAGAATTAGTCGGCATCAGCCGCAGTCTTGGCGAGCAGAAAGGTCTGGCAGATGTGTGCCGCCAGTTAGCAGATAGTGAGCGTTTTTTGCAGGTTATCTGGGATGCCGCACCGTGCATGCTCAGCTGTGTGGATGCTAATGGATATTTTCTTCTGGTCAACCAGCGCTTTGCTGACAATTGCCGCATAGACCGGGCAACTGCAGTAGGACGCCATTTTTTTGACATCCTGCCTGATGCTCCCCAAATCCGCGAGAAGCATGAGCAGCTTTTTGTTAAATGCTTGACAGGGCATATAGTGGAGTTTATGGATCAATACCGGTCCGATGACGAAGAGCGCTACTGCTGGTCCTATGGAATGTATAGGCCGGTTATGTCGGCAGACGGACAAGTAAAAAAAGTTATTGCCGCTATCATGGATGTGACTGAACAGCAAGAGATGAAAAGACAATTAACCGAGGCCGAAAAAATTGGCCGCACGGGCAGTTGGTATTTGCATTTAGCAACAGGCCGCTTTACTTGTTCGGATGGTTTGCTGCATTTATACGCGACCAATCGGGAAGAGTTTGCTGCTAATGAGCGACAGATTTTTTGGTCCCGACTGTCTCCTGCAGATGAAGAACGGCTACGCCAGTGGGAAGATTTGGAATGGCTGGCTGCACAAGAAAAATTGAGTATGGAAGTTAATCTATTACTGCCTGACGGTACTGTAAAGCTGGTATTGGTGGAAGGAAATGTACAGCTCAATTCCAGCGGACGGCCCGCTGAGATTTATGGGACAGTTACAGACGTTACAGAACAGCGGGCGCTTGAAGAGGCGTGGAGACAAGCCTTGTTGCGGCTGCGGGAGTTTTCGCGGGCGATGCCGGGGGCAGGGATGATTGTCAATTCTGAGGGGGTAGTAGTCGAAGTTTTTGATAATAATGGTTTGTTGGCTGCAGATTCGGAAGTAAGCTGGCCGGGGCAGAAACTTGCCGATTTGTTACCGATAGAGCAGGCAAGGGCACTGCTTACGACAATTGATTATACAATCAGCGAGGGAAAGCTGCAGTTTGGCGAATATACGCTGGAACTGCGTCATGGGCGGAGAAGCTTCGACGTTCGGATTGCTCCATTAAGCTATCTGCACCAGGAACGGCAACAACCGAAAGCAGCCTGCTATTTGACAGATACGACGGATCAACGCCGTACGCAGGAACTGCTTGAGTCAACCTATGAAAAACGTCGACAGCGTGATCTGCTAAACGACCTTGCCGAAGGGACTTTGGCACCTTCGCAAGAAGTGCTCGATCAGGCCTGGTCAGTCAAGCTTAACTTAGCGCAAAACTTTCTGTGTTATTTGCTGGTGTTAGAGCCATGTTCAGGGTATGAAAAACTCTCGGGACCAGGAAATGAACAACAGGCTGTAGTGGATTCGCTTTTGCTTAATTTGGCAGGGGTGCATAATACAATTACCTGGGAAAGCCGGGATGGAATTGCTCTTCTAGCACCTGTAGGGCCCGATGTGCAGTCCAATAAAATGCAGGAGATAGCGAAAGCTGCCTGCTGGCAGGAGCTAGTGGAGAAAGAATTGCCAGGAAACATTTGTCGCATAGGAATTGCCGAATTTCAACCTGGATTATTTTGGAAGTTTGCCGAAGTATACGAGCAGGCGCGGCTCGCATTGGAGGTTGGAAAGAAACTGGCGCCAAAGCAAACAATTCACCACTATCTCGATATTGGTGTTTTTCAACTTTTTCCCGCTGTACTCGACAGCTGCTACGGAAAAAATTTCGTGCAGCGAACGCTAGGACGCCTGATTGAATATGACCGTAGTCAAGGAACGGAGTTAATGCTTACATTGGAAACCATATTGCATACAGGCAATTTGACCATGGTGGCTAAACAGCTTTATGTTCACCGCCAGACGGTCCTATTTAGAAAGCAGCGTATAGAAGCTGTGCTTGGATTATCTTTGGATAGTTTTGAGACGAGGCTGACTTTGGAGATGGCACTTAAATTCTGGCAAGCGTACGGTAAAGAGATATAAAACGTTGACTAACGTGAACAACCAAAGCAGAAGGCAGTGGATATTTCGCTGCCTTCTGTTTTGGTTTATATAACGCTGTATAATCTTATCTACAGTTATTTATACTGATTGTCAATTGAAATGGAATCTTACAAATGTTATATTTTAGCAAAAGAACTACTTGTTGAAAAGAATAATTCAATAACTTTCAATTTCTATTATGACTAATGGTGGTGGAGCCTAATGAGATTTCAGATCAATGCAAGGTACAAGTGGTGGTGGCAGATGAATATGAAAGAATTTGACGGCGATATCGGCTTTACAATGAATGGCAGCCCGGTGCAGGAAAGCCTAGGCGGCTCCCAGTGGTCCTATGGAGCTGGTGTCAATGCGCAGCTTCGCACAGATACCAATTTTTATTTGGATATTACACGGACAAACGGCGGCAAATTTGTTCAGTACTGGCAAATCAACCTTGGCCTGCGCGGACAAATTCGTTGAGTAACCATGAAAGCCTATGCATTTACCGTTTAATATTGGTATCAGGTGCCGGTTGTTGCTTGAGGATATAAAATGATTCAGCCTAATAATGAGTGCTTAGAAAAGACGATTGACCAAGAGCTGATTCAACTGTTATTAACTTTGCTTTGCAGCCCTAAAATACCGCCGGAATTAACTATAGAGCAAACGCTTGCTGATGATCCAGAGTTTCAAAAGCTATATAGGCACATTTTAGATTTGCGGGAGCTAAGTATGGCGCTGTCAAAAGGAGATACACAATTGTTTGTTGAGGGCAATGGATTTATATTGGCAAACCTAAAGTCATTGCAGTCAAATTTAAGGCGCTTAATCTGGCAGACTCAAAGAGTTGCCAAGGGTAACTTTTCCTCAAAGGTGGATTTTCTCGGTGAGTTTTCCGGGACGTTCAACGATATGATATGGAATTTAAAAAATGCGAATGCACAATTATATAAGCTAGCCAGCTTAGACTGTTTAACCCAGCTTTACAACCGAAGGGTTCTTGATCAGTTTCTAAAGGAGGCTTATCTCCGTGCCAGGGAAAGGGGCAGCAATCTTAGTATTTTGATGATTGATATTGATCATTTCAAAAATGTGAATGATCAATATGGGCATCATGCAGGCGATCAGGTTCTTATCCAAATCAGTAGAGTATTAAAAGAACAGTTTCGGGCGACAGATATGCTGGCTCGCTATGGTGGTGAAGAATTTATGGCTATACAGCCGGAAACTAGTACAAATCAAGCGATAAAAATCGCTAACCGGGTTTTAGAAGCTGTCCGTGGTACTGTGATTCGGCTTGATATTGAGCATCGATTAATGGTTACGGTTAGCGTCGGCATTAGCTCTGTAACCCTAGAGGACCAGAGTTTTGAGGACGTTGTTAAACGAAGCGACGCTGCTTTATATGAAGCTAAGCATAATGGGCGAGACTGTTTGTACGTTTTGTAAAGTATGTGTCTAACTGTAAAGAAGTTGTCTTTTACATAGAAACCAGGCCCTGGAGGAGGCATTACTGCGGCTCCGGGGCCTGGTTTTATCTGGCAGACTTGCTTTAAAATCAGGTTTAGTTGTGGCATCCGCGTTTCAAGTATCACTATGGTTGGTTTCGTATACACTAAATAAGCCTCCATACGAATTTGTTTATAAAGTCGTCATATCCATCGTCGAATATACCCTTAAATTCTGCTGAAAGGGTCACTAGCATTGGCTACCATGCATTTACCCGTAAATGACAGATATACAGTGCGAGTGCGTAGAATATTGGGGAAGGAGGGGCTGGTTTGTTCGATGGGATTCTAGAAGTTTTAAGCAGCATGGGATTGGCCGGCGTATTTGCAGGAGTTTTTTTAGAAGCAATTGGATTGCCTTTTCCCGGCAGTGTATTAGTTGCTTTGGCAGGTTTCTTGGCAAAGCAAGGGGAGTTTACTATTATCGCAGCCTGGCTGGTATCTCTGCTAGGCTATCTGCTGGGATCTCTGTCTGCCTTTATGATAGGACGTCATATGGGAGGACCTTTTATAGAGCGGTGGAGGAGATATATCCGACTGACTCCCGAGCGCATTAATAAGGCGCAAAAGCTTTTGCAAAAGTCGGCCCCGGTTTACGTTATTGGTGGCCGCTTCGTACCAACAGTAGGTAACATTACCCCCTATATAGCTGGCATTAGTGGTATCTCCATGGTTAAATTTCTTATCTATGATATGGTGCATGCAGTTCTTTGGCTGGCTATTTTCTTAGGTGCCGGCGCTATGCTAGGCAGCAGATGGCATAGGATACTAGACAATCCGTGGTTTGAATGGGTTGTTATCGGAGGCAGTTTATTGATATCGGTTTATGTATTTAAAGATTTTCTTCCTGTACGCAAGAGAGACGGAGTAAATTCACAATCGGAGGAAAAAGCCGCGATATTTACTAATCAGAAGAGAAATATTGAGAAAGGGAAAAGAAAAATGAATTATAAAATTATTGAGCATGAAACCAAGAGGTATATTGAAGTGCTATCTGTCAACACCCTGCTCAGTACAGAACAGGATGCTTTGAATCTGATTGCTCTTTGCAGAGAAAATGATATAAGTCTTCTTGTACTACATAGTCATACTCTTGCAGAAGCCTTCTTTGAACTAAAAACAGGCGTAGCAGGAAAAATGCTTCAAAAATTTATTAACTACCATGTAAAAATAGCCGCTATCATTCCAAAGGATTTGGCTCACAAAGGCAAATTTAAGGAAATGGTACTCGAGTCCAATAAAGGCAGTCATTTTAGGGTTTTTGAAACTAAGGAAACTGCAGAAGAATGGCTTTTAAAAAATGAATAGAAAAGCAGTATATAAATCAGAAGACGGTAAAGCGGCAATCCTTAAAAAATATGATTTACTACTTACAAAATGGCCAGTTCCCTATAAAGAATTATATGTGGATACTCGTTATGGAAAAACATATATAATTACAAGTGGCGATAATTTATTACCACCATTAATCCTATTGCATGGAAGCGGTTCAAATTCTTCTATGTGGTTTGGGGATATTGCTGAGTATGCAAAGTATTATAAGGTATTTGCAGTAGATATACCCGGTGATCCAGGAAAAAGTGAAGAACTGCAATATTCACTGAAGAGT
>JAEYSJ010000068.1 GCA_023434855.1 Bacillota bacterium
CCGCTAGAAAGCTTTATTGGTAAAAGTATATGGGATGTCTTTCCTGCTGAAAAGGAATGGCAAGATGCCTTTTCCAAGGTTTTAAAAGATCAGCAAACTTTTCGTGGAGAGCTTTTTAGTAAAACTAATCAAAAATGGTATGGAATACATATTTATCCCACAAGGGATGGGCTGTCCGCTCATTTTCGGGATATTACGGAACGTCGGCAGCTTGAGCAGGAAATGACTAAACTTGACAGGTTAAATGTTGTTGGGGAAATGGCGGCAAGCATTGGACATGAGGTTAGGAATCCTATGACAACAGTAAGAGGATTTCTGCAGATGATAAAAATGAAGCAACAGTATCAGGAATTGCACGATACCTTCGACATTATGATTGACGAACTTGATCGAGCCAACTCAATAATTTCCGAATATCTTACCTTAGCAAAAAATAAAACCGCGAATTTGGAACCTGCCAGCCTCAACTCTATTATTCGTACCCTATATCCTCTTGTCCAGGCAGATGCTTTACGGCTAGGACATGATATTTGTTTAAACCTCGATGATTTACCGGAGATACTTCTTAATGAAAAAGATATCAGACAACTCATTTTAAATATCGTGCGAAATGGTATTGAAGCGATGGAAACCCATGGGGTCATAACAATAAAAACATATATTGAAAATGAAAACATAGTTCTCGCTATTTCGGATACTGGAAAAGGGATGTCACAAGAGATACGCGAGAAGCTTGGAACACCATTTCTGACAACAAAAGATAGTGGAACCGGGATTGGGTTATCGGTTTGCTACAGAATTGTTGAAAGACACAAGGCAACTATACATGTAGAAACATCGTTAAATGGCACAACATTTTTCATTCATTTCCCGGCAAAATAAAGTTAATTTAAAGACTAATAAGAAAACCGCTAACGCGGCCTGGGGATACGGTTAACCACGGAGGACACAGAGGGCACGGAGGGTTATTATTAATACTCTTATTCCCGGCGGTGTTCTGAACTCAACGTACTACCCTTTGTCCACAGTTAAAGTCATACAATATCCCGATCTGATTGCACGAATATATATTCGTGCCGTTCCACTACGTGTACTCCGCGTACTCCGTGGTTCAAAAACATTATCACCAAGCTGACTACGACTCAAGACTATGCTTTTTGATAGATTAAAAAAACGCCTGAATAGGCGTTTTTTTATGATAGGTCTGACTAAAAGTCTTTAGTGCCAGAGTTCGGCCAAGTTATCTGTTCCATATTTTAATTTGGATTTTTCTTTAATATCCGATAAATTATATGACGGGTATTTTGAACTGTCTGACGAGGATTGTGTTAATTTCCAGCCGTCTTTGGTAAGGTTGAGCGTAAAAGTCATGTAGGCAATATCAGTATCACCATGTAAGGTCATCGTATTGGCTAATTCACGGGTATATGTACATGAACCTTCGATAGAAGTTGAATCGGCTGATGATATTTCCACATAACGAAGGATGAAATTATTGTATTTTCCCACCCAGCTGTCAAATTGCTGTGGTAACAAATCTTTGGACATAGTGTCAATTTCTTGAAGCTTACTTAAATTTCTGGAATTAAAAGCATCCATTCTTTTTAATAAAACATAGATTGCAGCTCGTTCATCATCGGAAATAGTAGTCGTAATCTTGTCAATAGATTTTATCTCAATGATTGTTCCCCACATGACATAGCTAACCATATTATCACGAATAACCGCATGAAACTTAACCGGAAGACCTTCTTTGCGAAGTTCATGCGGTAAATTAGTCGGCTGATACTTCCTGCCATCATCCCCAATAATACCGTATAGACCTCCTTCAATAGGAACATAGCTTACTCTTCCGGTTAATTGAAGATCAGGACCAGAAGCGAAGGCAAACGGGTGGGTTGCTAAAATAATCAGGGTAATCACTAAGCTTACATAAAATTTAGTTAATCTAGGCATGGCAACGCTCCTCTTTATTGATATTAATTAAATTATAATACATATAAATACTAATGTGAACTAGTGAAGATAATATACATAAAAAATATAAATGCAACTATTATCAGCCAATCGAGCAATTTGGATTTTTGTTTGGTTTTTAGGATTTTTTTCCTGGCTTCCAAACGTGCTTTTTCAATTTCAAATATTCTTAATGTTTCCTCAGGAGTCAAAGGCACATCAATCACCTCCCGGAACCCTATTAAAAGCAACAAATTTATGAGAATTTGGAAGTTTACTTTATTACTTGAAGTATTTTTATAATACCGTTTTAAACTGGTCTATATGACCTAACAACAAGATTATAGTACAAACTCCTTGTCAAAAAAAGTAAAATTGCACAAATTAACCCAAAAAATAATTGGGTGGTTGTTAACCACCCAATTATTCACCACGTAGAAACATCATAGCTGCCTGGATCGCAGAATTTTTGGCAACAGTTTCCTGTTTATCATCTAAAACACTACTGTTAATTTTATTAAATGCTTCTTCTGAGGGACCGGCATATTCCCTATAAGCATCTGCCTTATTGTCTGATTGCATATCTTTTACCTCCCGAATTTGGTATAGACGTACAGAAAATAAAGTATTGAAGAGTAACCATTGATTCGAATTGATTTTGTGAAGAGTAAATCGAATATTTCTATCAGGATTGAAAACCTGGTTGCGGGGGCAGGATTTGAACCTGCGACCTTCGGGTTATGAGCCCGACGAGCTGCCAGCTGCTCCACCCCGCGATGGTAGATACAAAAGCTCTTCTAAAAAATAGTATATGTAAAAATATTCAATATATGCATAAGTTTATATTTTAAATAATTATTTAAATAGGAAAAGGTGGCAAATGCCACCTTTTCTCATCAGAGCCTGTTACAAAATACTCATCTAACACTCTATCAGCTACAGCCACATGATTTCTTTGGTTTAACTTTTTCACCATTTTGCTCTTGTTTATCCTTCGGGGCGATTTCTTTAGCGAACTCCACAGATTTAGTACGCGGGCATTGCGCTTCTTTTTTCATAGTATCACCTCCTGAAAATATTGTTCCCGGCTAATTTGATTTGGATGCCTGTAAAAATTTTTTTTATCATTTGGCAATATGTTCTACTGAATAAATGTATATTTTATTGAAATTATCACTAAAATTGATTATGGAATTAATTGTAGAAGTAACTAGAATTAGAAGAGAAAAATTTTGACAAACAAAGGAAATAGAAGTACAATAAGTAGTGGCTTTTAGGGTGTGCACTCACTAAATATTGTTTCCGTTGCAGTGTGCCCCGCAGGTAATCCGCCGGGTGCACCATTAACTTGCACACGCCTGAGGCGTGCTTTTTTTTGTAATTGTTCATTAGGTATCACGAAGTGAGGTTTAGCGGATGATAACTGTACGGGAAAAAGTAAGGTTTTCAGAAACAGATATGATGGGAGTGGTACATCATGCCAATTATCTCCGCTGGTTTGAAATAGGCCGTGTTGAATACTTGCGGCAGTCAGGAGTTTATTTATTAAATTTAATGGCGGACAATATTTTATTTCCTATTACCGATGTTAGTTGCCAATACCGCGCGTCAGCCAAATTTGATGATTACATATTAATTGAAACAACAATGGCTGATTTATCAAAAGCAAAAATGGTGTTTTCACATCGAATAATCAGAGAACAGGACAATGCATTGCTGGCTGTTGGACGGACACAAAATGTATTTATTGATAATCACGGAAAAATAATCCGGCTGCCAGCGGATTATTTCAACAGGCTAAAGGAAGCATATGCCAATGAGATTTAAAGGTTTGGTGCTATGCCAGACCTTCGTGCTATGCGCATATAATGAATGACGGCTAGAGAGAATATTTTTACAAGGAGGTATTGTTATGGCCAATAATGCACCAATCGGTGTCTTTGATTCTGGAATTGGTGGGCTTACAGTAGTTAAAGAAATCATGTCTTTAATGCCTGGCGAAAGTATTGTATATTTTGGCGACACAGCCCGAACACCTTATGGATCACGTTCGCCAGCCGAAATTGTGGAGTTTATGCACCAGATTCTCCGGTTTCTAAAGGTGCAAAATATCAAAATAGCGGTAATGGCATGTAATACTATGACGGCCTGCGGCCTGGAAATAGCACAGAAGCAGTATCCCTTTCCAGTAGTAGGGGTGAATACCGGTGTACATACAGCATTGAGAATTAGTAAAAACAAAAATATCGGAGTGATTGCTACCCAGGCAACAATTGCCGGCGGCAAGCACGGTAAAGCCGTAAAGGATGCTGATTCTGGAGCAGTTATCTATCCCCAGGCCTGTCCTAAATTTGTACCGCTAATTGAACAGGAACATATAGAGGGTGCCTTGATTGAAGATGCTGCTTTAGAATATCTTACGCCAATTAGGGACGCCGGCGTGGAAACACTTATTTTAGGTTGTACCCACTACCCATATATCAGTCCTTTAATCAGGCGAATAATGGGGAAGGACGTTGACTTAGTTGATCCAGCCCGGGACACCGTCCTTGATGCCTACAATATATTGGCAAAAGCCGATATGTTGGCTGATAATAAAGCCGGTACAATACGCTTATGTTTTTCAGCTGATCTTGAACGGGTCAGACGATTGGCAAAGGTTATTCTGGGAGAGCCTTTACCTGACATTGAATTGGTAAATTTGCAGGATTTTACTTAAAATAGGAGAAGTTATTTATTAGGGGAATTATTAATTATTAAAAATGAATAAATTTTTTCACAGCTTGGAGGTCAAAAGTGTGGAGTTTTTATTAGCATTAATCTTGTTAGCAGGCATATTAGGTTTGGTAGTTTGGTTATTTATTGCCCGGCAGGGAGATGCCGAATTTGAATTTATTGTTGACCAGCATACAGATTGGACATTGGTTGAGAATACATCCAGCACAGCTGTTTTTTCCTGTAAAATTCCGTTTATTAACAAAGGTTCTCAGGATGGCACGATTATGGATGCTTATCCGCGTCATTTATTGCCACAGGAGCAATATGACGCAGTGGAAGTAAATTCACGCGTAGAATTGGAAAGCGCACCGCGGACCGACGGTTACTGGGAAGCGCTAATTGTGCCGAAAACAACCGGACGATCAATAGTGCTGACAGTTAAGTTTACTGCAAAAGATGGCAATATTACTCAGGCGATGGCCAATATGGTGGACATGCCTATATATATAGTGTTTCAGGTTGTTGCCCGCAGCACATGGTACATTAGTAAATCGTCACGTATTTTAATCACTGCTGAAGAAATCGCCCGTGCATGTACTTCATGCCGGTCGGGACGGGAGGCTTAAATTATGGCAGAATTGGCATTGCAACCTGTACGTACTCGCATTTTGACACATAAAGATAATATTGTGGATATTATTGAACAATATGCAAAAAACGATATTGGCCCTAATGACGTGGTTTCGGTGGCGGAGAGTGTAGTAGCGATAACCCAGGGACGTATCAGGCGGCCGGAAGAAATGGATCCTAGCTTTTTAGCCAAAGTGTTATGCCGTTTTGTGCCTCAGAAAGGCAGTCTTTCAAGCGCCTATGGTATGCAGGCGGCCATGGACGCTGAGGGAAAATGGCGAGTGCTGTATGCGATGATTGTCGGGATTTTAGCCAAATTTATTGGCAAGAATGGCGTGTTTTATGAATTGGCAGGTGAACAGGCGGCGTTAATTGATGACGTAACAGGCACCATGCCGCCTTTTGACAAGCATTTAGTATATGGCCCCCACGATCCTAACGGTGTGGCGGAACAATTGAAAAAACGCCTGGGATGTTATGGCGCGGCCGTAGCTGATGTCAATGACTTAAAAAGGGCGGCAATACTGGGTATTTCAAATGGTCTTGACCCTAAGCGGGTGGCCCAGATTCTTATTGATAATCCTTTTGGCAACGCGTCTCAGCGGACACCGATTGTTATTATTAAAAATTATAAAGATGCAGAATTGGCTGCAGCCAAGGGCTAATTATTCGGAATTAAAGGCATGGTAAGATCGCGAACAAGAGGATAGACTATAAACTATCCTCTTTGTCATTTTGAGTGTTGAAAGCATTGATGGAGGTTAGTTTGTATCATGGGCCGAATAGGTATTACTACCACTGTGCCGGTGGAAATCATTATTGCCGCCGACCATATTCCGGTTGATCTTAATAATATTTTTATTACTGATCCGAATGCCGCCCGTCTGGTGGAAGTCGCGGAAGAAGCCGGTTATCCCCGCAATATTTGCGGCTGGATTAAAGGCCTGTATGCTGTAGTAGTCAATAACAGCAATATTGACAAAGTTATTGCCGTTACCCAAGGTGATTGCAGTAATACCCATGCTTTAATGGAAACATTCCAGCTTGCCGGAGTAGAAACAATTCCTTTTGCCTATCCTTTTGATAAAGATTACGATTTATTGAAGCTCCAGATGGAAAAAATGATTGCTTCTTTAGGCACTAATTGGGATAAGGTACGGGATGTTAAACGTCGCTTAGATGCAGTGCGGGCAAAGGTAGCCAAACTTGATGTGCTGACTTGGCAGGATAATGTGGTGAGTGGCTGGCATAATCATCTATATCAGGTATCATGCAGTGATTTTAACGGTAATGTTGAAAAATTTGAGCAGGATGTAGACACCTTAATCCAACAAGCAGAATCGGCAGCCGAGCTGTCTGAGGATATCAGGCTGGGATTTATCGGTGTGCCGCCAATTCTCACCGATTTATATACATATGTGGAAAAGATGGGTGCCCGTGTAATATATAACGAAGTTCAGCGCCAGTTTACCATGCCTTTTCCTGTTGATGATATTGTTGAGCAATATCGTTTGTACACTTACCCATATGGAGTGTTTGGCAGAATTCAGGATATTCAGGCAGAAATTGAACGGCGAAACCTTGACGGTATTATTCATTATGTGCAAAGCTTTTGCTTTCGGCAGATTGAAGATATGATCTTCCGCGAAAAATTGACTGTGCCCATTCTGACGATAGAAGGAGACAAACCCGGCCGGGTAGATGCCCGGACTAAATTACGGATAGACAGTTTCCTGGAAATGCTACGATAAAAAAACTGTTGTGTCCTCTGTGGTTCGAAAATTTCTAAATATAAACTTCCTACAAACGTTGGAGGTGAAAATAATGTTGTGTGGCATAGATCTGGGCAGCCGCAGTGTGAAACTGGTGCTGGCTGATGATAAGGAATTGCGAGTTTCTAAGGTCTATGAAACTGTGGAATTTTACCGTGAATATGGCCGTCGGGAGGCAGGGGGACTTGTTATCGATTTTCCTGCTCTTGGCCTGGGGAAAGTTAGCAAAGTAGTTGCTACCGGTTATGGGCGCAACAATGTCAATATTGTGAATGCTTCCGTGATTACTGAACTTAAGGCCCATACTTTAGGGGCCGAATGGCAGACCGGACTTAATGATTTTACTTTATTGGATTTAGGTGGTCAGGACAGTAAAGTTATAAAAGTTCGCAACGGCAAGATGGCCGGGTTTGAAACAAACGATAAATGTGCAGCCAGTACCGGACGGTATCTGGAAAATATGGCTGCAGTACTGGGAATTAGTTTAGATGAGCTTAGCCGCTACACCGACAATCCGGTTGAGCTAAACGCGACCTGCGCTATTTTCGGCGAATCGGAGTTAATTGGACGGATTGTTGAAGGATATAGCATACCGGAATTGGCGGCAGGCGTAAATTATACTATCTTTAAACGCATTAAACCAATGCTTAATAGTTTGAAAAGTGAAATAGTGGTTTTTACCGGTGGCGTTGCGTTAGGCGCAGCCATCCGTAAAATAATAGAACAAGAACTGGGCGTTAAAATAGTTGTGCCACAATATCCGCAGCTTAACGGTGCTATTGGCTGTGTAGTTTATGCCCGGAAAGAAAGGGGATAAAATAGTGTGGCTGGGAATTGATGTAGGTGGGACTTTTACCGACGCAGTGGTGGTGGCGGAAGGCCAAGTATTAGCGCAAGTCAAAACACCTACCACGCATGGCAGATTGTTAGACGGCATTTTAAACGCAATGGATAAAGCATTGACAGGACTTAAAAGTAAAAACATTGAACGGATCGCATTATCAACAACCATTGTCACGAATGCTTTGGTAGAGGGCCGTACTGAACGGGTAGGTTTATGCCTAATGTCCGGACCAGGTATGGATATCTCAGGATTGGTCCCGGAAACACCCTGTTTTTTGTCAGGATATATCGATCACCGCGGCCGTGAGATTAGTCCTCCCTGCATTGAGGAAATAGAGGAGGCCTGCCGGTATTTTAACGATTGTGAAGTATTCGCCATTGCAGGAAAATTTGCCGTACGTAACCCGCAACATGAACTGACAGCAGCACGAGTTTTACAGCAGCATGCAAAGTCGCAGCATATAACTTTGGGGTCCAGTATGTCAGGCACACTTAATTTTTTACGGCGGGCTAATTCAGCGTACTATAATGCCGCAGTTTGGCGTCTATTCGGCAATTTTTCTTTGGCAGTTGAAGAAGCGCTGCGGCAGCGAGGTATCAATGCACCTGTATATGTGCTTAAAGCGGATGGCGGTACTATACCTTTGTCTCTCGCAAAAGAACAGCCGGTTGAAGCTATTTTTACCGGTCCGGCGGCAAGCGTGCTGGGCATCATGGCGATGAAAGAAACTAGCATGCCAGCGGTTTCACTGGATATTGGCGGAACAACCACTGATATTGCTCTTTGGCAAAATGGCGTACCGATGTTCGCCGAACGCGGGGCGAAAGTTTCCGGTTATGTTACTGCCGTGCGGGCCTTTTGGCTTAAGTCGGTTGGAATAGGTGGTGACAGCTATGT
>JAEYSJ010000130.1 GCA_023434855.1 Bacillota bacterium
CACTGCGTGTTTAACAGTTAACAACTGTTCCAAATCAGTGTCGTGATAGATGATCTCCGGATAGTAACCGGACAGAAAGAGAATATTCAAGGCATAATACAGGTGCTTGCCCCGGCGCGGCGGCTCCTCCCCGCAAATAGCGCGGTATAGCTGATCCCCGATTTCATCTTTCTTGTCCACAAAGCCACTCATAAAACAATAGCCCTTGCTTGCCGCACACATCTTGAGCAAAGCATCGCCGCCGCTGATTGCCGGAGACATCGACGCAAACACCAAGTCGTATTTTTTCCGCCAGCCACGGTCATCAAGATCGATGGATTCCCAGGCGGCCGTTTCATAATATGTATGATTTAGATGCTCATCATGTGTATTTTGTTTTGCATACTGAATCATTTTGGCGGAAATATCAATTCCTGTTACTTGCTTAGCCTTTTTGGCGAACTCGCTGGAATATCTACCCGGACCGCAGCCAATGTCAAGAATTTTGGTTTCGGCATTAATAGTGCAGCGCTTTTCCAAAAAATGCAGCAACTTTTCTCTCTCTCCATCAAAACGGCCGCTAATACGCCGGCTAAACCCATCCGCCCTAGAATCCCAGAATTCCCGGGATTGGACCATGTTGAACAAATCGTTTTCATCCTGCCACAATTGGGCAAAATCGTTGATATTCACAAATTATCATCCCCTATTCACAAGGTCAACCGGAAGTGTTTTCCATATCCATCCATTACCTTAATCCAACCGACAAGTCTGTAATTCTCAAATAATAAACTAATTAAAAATAAATATGCTTTTATGCCTTATACCTGTTCTGTTTGATTTTATCCATTTGATTCTGCAATAATTAAAAAAACCCTGCAAAGCAGGGATGAAAAAATTACTGTTTAAGAGTAATCATATAAAATAAATCCATATGCCATCAATAAATCAAATGTCATTCCGTTGTATGGCGTCTTCCATAAGCTCACTCCACTTTTTATTAAAAGGGTCTTCATGGCAAAACTGTAAAAACAGATCGGCTACGGCCATAGCCGCTTCCTGCTCGCGTATAGTTAATCCGGCTTTTGCGATAACCATTGCTGCCACCCTGCCGGCATTCGATACTAAATCCTGACGCTTTAATGGCAGTAAACCGACAATTGCCGGGACTGAATATGCAAGTTCGATTTGCTTTGGTTTTATATCCATGGGTTTCCTCCTCCAATTATCATTATTTTGCCGATAAAAATTCTTAGCACCTATATCTATATCGCTTTGTTTTATTAGATTTTTATTTAGTTTAATTTAATTTCAATTTGTATTTTGATTTTTTTACGAATTGAAGTTATCTCGATTTTTGGGCTGGAAGCTCCCGGATTGCGGACCTGACTTCTTCCAACACATCCTGCCAATTACCCGGTTTATGCTGGCGGAAAAGCTGTACACTTGAATACCAGGGGCTATCTTCCCGGTCCAGTTGCCAGCGCCAGTCAGGCGCAAAGGGAAGGAGAATCCAAGTCTTCTTACCCATTGCTCCGGCCAGATGAGCAACAGATGAGTCAACTGTTATCACTAGATCAAGGTTTTGTATCAAGCCTGCTGTCTCGGCAAAGTCAGTCAGCTTCCGGGAAAAATCAAATACTTTAGAAGTTATTTGTGCTATATCTTTCGCCCGGCTTCCCACCTGTAAGCTTATCCAGCTTATTTGATCAATGTTAAACAGTTGGTTGAAAATAGTAAATGGAATAGAACGATTGCGGTCATTGTCATGCTTAGGATTGCCGGCCCAGACAACTCCAATTCTATACAGATTGCCACCGTCGGCTTTATGAAGCTTTATCTGCCATTTTTTTGAAACATTTTTGTCTGCCCGTATGTAAGGAAGTTGATAAATTGCATCTTGTCCAGTATTAAATATGTATGGCAAACTGTGCAACGAACAGGCAAAATCGTAATGTTCCGCCGGTATATTGCTGCCGGCAATAATCTTACAACCTGATAGTGAATGAGTAAACAACCTTTTCATTGGGCCTTGAACCTTTACGACTGTTTCAGAAGCTAATTCGGCTACTTTAGGAGCGTATCTTATAAACTGAATCGTGTCTCCCAGTCCTTGCTCAAAAAAAAGTAATATTTTACAACCCGACAAATTTTCTCCCTGCCAATAGGGGATTGCCGGTTCGGAAAATTTGAAAACCTTTCGCCGCAGCTCATATTTTTCCCAGCCTTTGGTGAACTGCCCGCGCAGAAGATATAAAAAACCCAGTCCCAAATGGGGTTCACTCGCCTGGTCAGGTGGACTTAGCTCAATGGCGCGCAAATAAGCAGCCTCCGCGCAATCCAGACGATTCATTCTTTTTAATAATAAGCCTAACCGGCGGTGTGTTTCCGGTGAATCGGGTTTTAGCTTTATCGACTGGCGAAGATAGCTCTCAGCTTCCCCGAACCGGTTAGTAATGGTTAAAATAGCGGCCAAGTTGTTATAAGCTAACGGAAAATCAGGCTTTAGTTCAATAGCACGGGTGATGTACTTTTCAGCTTCCTCCAGATAATCAGTTTCCTTATAAATAAGACCTAGGTTAAGGCAGGCCTCAGCATAATCAGGGTTTAAATTAAGTGCCTGCTGAAAACTATTTTTTGCTTCATTTAATCGATTCAGCTCTTTAAAAGCAAGGCCAAGATTGTTGTGGATGTATGGGTTATCTGGTTGCAGTTCAAGAGCATGGCAAAAAGCATTCACGGCCTCATCCGGTAGTTTTCTTTTGGCTTGTACAACCC
>JAEYSJ010000137.1 GCA_023434855.1 Bacillota bacterium
ACTATAGTCAATCATGGTTTAACTATAGATCCATTGAAATGTAAATGCGAAGTTTTATTAAAATGTGTAACTGCTCAAGGTGGTTATTCTGTAGGAGATTATGCAATTAGCCCAGTACTTGGGCCAAGTACTGGAGGAGCTGTCGAGTATCCACTAATTCCTTCTTTAAATGCAACATCCATACAAATAAATACAGGAGCATATGGATTAGCATGTTGCCAAAAAGCAAATGGGAATGGGCTTGGAATAACTAATGCCAACTGGCGCTACATCTTTAGAATTTGGTATTAAGGGAGGTTTGAGAATGGACAATTTTTACGTACACGCAGAAGGATATATTTATAGAGGTGACATACTTCCGGGGGCGCGAGAGGCAACAGAAGAAGAAATTAAGCAGCACCTGAACCCTGCCCAAAGCGCGGAAGAGTTAAAAAACGCAAAGCTACAGCAAATTGACTCTTGGACAGCTACAGCAATAACTAGCGGCTTTACCTCTGCTGCTGCTGGCGAAACTGCCGTTTATGACAGTACCGAAGCTGACCAACAAAATATAATGCTTATGCTGCAAGCCGCACAGACTGTAGACTTTGCCACTCATCCGATTTATAAGGGGCAAATACCGATTAGGGCGGTACCGGAAGGACAGTTTAGCAAGGTTGTATTACAGCATAATGCCGCGCAGATGCAGCAAGTAGTAATAGACATGGCGCTACACATAGGAGCGTGCAAGCAGAAGGGCTGGCAGCTACAGCAAGAGGTTGCAGAAGCCGAAACAGTAGAAGAATTAGATCATATAGCATGGCCTGAGTAGGGGCCTATTTTTTATATGTGCAGCGCATATACTAATAAAAATAATAGGGGGTGGCTTATGGAAGATAAAATACCTAAGCAGCCGATCAAAGACCATCACGGATTTTTTACTGTGGTATTTGATGATAAACCCGATCGGCACAAGGAGCTAGAAGATCAGCATACAAACGAGCAAAACGATTCTGAAGAATAGGGGCGAAAGCTCCTATTCTATTTTTATTGGAGGCGGGAGAAATGATAGTGGATTTGTTTCATAGGGCAGTAAAGGTAGTTTCTGACTTACAGATAGTTGCCCTAGCCATTACAATTGGTAGCATAGGAACCAATCTGTGCGGGGATAGCTTTTGGTCTGTCCTGTTTTTATCGTACTCAGCTGTATTCCTAGATACGGCTACTAAGTGGGTAGCCGTGGCAAAACGGTATTACGTTGAGACGACAAAATGCAGCTTAACTGAAGTAAGGGGCATGCAAATAGTTCGCGGAATATTCGGGGAGGCATGGACGCCGGATTATTTAACTAGTCGGTGTTTTGGTCGGATACCTGAAAAAATATTGTCTTACACAATTGTTATTACATTGTGTCATGCAGCGGGAAAATGGTTGCCCGCACTTGATTTTATGGGCATTAGATTTACGCCTTCAACCGTGTTCCCTGCATCGGCAAGCATCGCGGTATTTCTGGTTGAGTTGTCTTCGATCAATGAGAATTTAAAAGAAATGGGACAGACGGGAATTGCTGATATGATTTCCAAAATGGTAAGCACCATCCTAAATAAAATATCACCGAAAGTTTAAGGAGGGCTAAAATAATGAGCGGAAATGCACCACCCGGACGATGGGAGATACCTTTAATTCTCTTAATGCTTGCATGGGACTATGTAAAATATAAAGCCGCCTTGGCATGGCGGCGGATTACAGGGAGGAAACAATAAAATGACACCTGAAGAGTTTATTAAATGGCTTGCACCGTCAGCAGTGGCGCAGTGCAAGCCTTATAATTTGCCGCCTAGTGTGGTAATTGCACAGGCGGCGCTGGAAAGCGGCTGGGGCCGTTATACAATAGGCGAATATAATCTATTTGGGCGCAAGGCTATTGCCGGTGATAAATCAATTATTGTTACAACAAGGGAGTGTTATGGCGGAAATTGGGTTACAATCGAAGACGCATTTAAACTGTACGATAGCTTGCTAGAGGCTATAGACGACTGGTGCATACTTATCACTCAGGAGCCTGTATACTTACCGGCATGGGGCATATGGTGCGCTACAGGGGATGTAGAACAGTTTGTATATGCCCTTGGCCCTGTCTACGCTACAGACCCGGAATATGCACAAAAGGTAATGGCGACAATCCGAGCAAATGACCTTCTGCAATATGATTTAATTTAAGTTGCGTGACCGTATAAAAATGTACGGATAAAAATAAAAGGGGGTGAATTAATAATGGGAAGCTTTTCGAAAGAAGATTGGATTGAGGAACGCAAAAAAGAACAACAAGAGGCCGAAATGCAACAAAAAGCTGAAGCAAAAGCGTCGAGTTAAGTCAGAGAGTGAAAAGAACCGCCATCTCACGGCGGTTCTTTTTGATCGTTAGACTAGAGTTGTAAGTTTGCGCATGGTGGCCTGCATCGTCATTTGCGGAATTTCTGTAATATGTCCCGATAATTGAATTTCATTTCCGTTTACAGTTCCGCTTAATGATAAGTTTATTGATGGCAGGTCACCAAAAATGGATATAACTTGTGAATTATGCTTTGTTATTACGGCGGAGGCTGTAATTGTATTCCCGGTAAAGATGCAGTTACCTATATAGTAGTATCCGCCATCGCCGCCTGTTATCTGGTTGCCATCGATGATAACAACACCAGACCCGAAACTCCTGCTATTAGAAATAAAATTTATTGCCCAAAGCGATTTTTCCATAATATCACCTCCTTTTGTTGAGAAAATTCGATAAATTAAAACAATTACCTGTATAAACAAACAAAGGGGAGAGAAAAATGTTAGAAACAGTAAAAACGTTTATCCGCAATAACTGGAAATACATTATAGGGCTGGCGCTGCTGCTGGCCTTTTTATTTTGGGCATGGAGTGAATACCAGGATTGGAAGCAGCACAGCAGGATCCAAAGCACCACGCCTGTAAATACTGCCGGGGAAGCATCAAAGCCCGGAGAAACGCAGGTAGTGTACGTACAGGGCCAAAATACCCATACAAAAGAAATCGTATATGTTCCAAAAGAAACCGATCCAGCTACCGGAAGACCGGAAAAAACAGACGTTCAGTTTGATAAGCGCCAGGGCAAGATATATGTAAAAGTAAACGGCAAGGACTTTGAAGTCCCTGCCGATGTAACGGAAAACACTAAATTTGAGAATGGGAAATTAGTTGTTACCGAACAAACTGAAATGCGGATTAACCTGACTACGCCTAAGCCTGCAATGAATTTGGGCGTAGGATGGGGAATTAACGGCCCTGCAGCACAGATGAACGGTCCTTTAGTTAAAAATATATCATGGTGGGTTTACGGAGATCAGAAAACGGCTACAGGCGGGATTCAATTCCCAATCATGAAGTAATGTTATTGCCCCAGACTTCGGTCTGGGGCTTTTTTATTTGTAAGCAGGAAAATGATGTCGGTAAAAGAAAATATATGAATTATTCTGACAATTAAGGAGGTGTAAATGTTGAGAGGAGAGGCAGGCGATGATATTTTAGAGCGCGAACGTAAATTGCAATCATTAATGAACAGTGATGATCCGGAAGTTAGAGAAAAGGCAAAAACCGAATGGAATAATTTTTTAGAGGAAAATAAACACAGACAGGCACATGTAAATAAGAATAAAGGGTGGAAGTGACAAAATGGACCAAGAGTTTAATATTAGTTTCAAGTTGGGAACTAAAACGGATACGCAGGTTTTACATGATTGGATTTATCATAATTTATATGAATCATCCAAAGAAATATATTTGTCGGCTGTGCATGACATCGGCCCATTTAGTAATTTAACGATTAAGGGTAAGCTTAACATTCAGGCATCTAGAAATTTTGAAATTAAAGAAATTGCCGAGTTGCTAGGAAATCCACCTGAAGGAATAACTGATTTTAAGATTGAAAGTTAATGTTTAAAGCCGTCCATGGTAACATGTGGCGGCTTTTTATTTTTAGACAAAAAGGGGCTGTCGCACTAAGACAAAATCTTCCATAATAATGGCTTAACTATATAAAATAAAACGATAAATAATAGGAAAAAGTGGTATAAATAGCGATTTAAAAGCTAAATTTATACCACTTTTTTA
>JAEYSJ010000138.1 GCA_023434855.1 Bacillota bacterium
GTCCTGGGGAAAGATGAGTGTACCGTCTTTTTCCAGGTGGATTATTACCCCCAATAAGCCAGGAGTGTGGCCTGGCAAAGTTATAATCTCAACTCCCGGCGCCAGTTCGAAATCTTCATCGACTAAATGGTATTGTTTTACGATTGTTTCCATATCTGATTTAATATAAGCACCATGATTAGCCGGATTTGGCGACAGATGGACAAGTGTTTGACCATATGCAAAATCCTTACGGTGTACATAAACGTTGGCATGTTTAAACCTGTAGAGATTCCCGGCGTGATCAAGGTGCATATGTGACAAAATTACAGTATTAATGTCCGATGGCTTTGTTCCGGTTAGTGCCAGTTGTTTTACCAGGTCTTGATCTTCGTTATGATAATAGGGGAATACGTTTGCCAGTTCTTTCGGCCAGTAGCCCCTCATTCCATCCGGATGGCAACCGAGGTCATATAAAATTTTTCCTGACGGGTGATCAATAAGAACCGCATAAACAGGTATTTTTATCCACTTATGCATACCTGCTTTAGTTTCCAGAGTTGCCAGGGAAGAGAAAGCTACCATCCAATTAGCGTCACATTCTAACCAACCGTTATTCAATATGTAGACTTTCATTGTTGTCCTCCAATATTTTGCTGCAAAATTATTCTGATACTTCAGTGAACAGTATTACTGTAACAACATCATCTGAATTTACCGGTGTATTGTATGTCTTTGCAAGAAATTGTTGCATTTCTTCGGTACTTTGGATTTCAGGGCTTTCTATTTGTAAATCCTGCCGCGAAAGACTGGCTACATTTTTTATCAGGATACGGTCGATGACCGCAGTATGAACTTTTTTCTTCCCGGCAACCGGTTTGCCTACTGTTATCCAAACTACCTCGTCTTCACAATATTTTTTGGTCTTATCTCCTAAACGGACCGTACCCAGTTTGCGGTAATGGTGTATACTATCGTGGTAATTCTCCGGAAAAAAATTAATTGATTTCATAGTAGACCTCCCCAAATTGAAAATGGTTTAAATGGAATGTGAGGGAATGTATCCTGCGAAAATGAGAAATGGCGCCGACGGTAAAAATTCATTTACCACAAGCGCCATTGCCTAAACTATTGATAGCGTACCATACCGGAACAAGAAAAACTATGTTATATATATACAAATATAGGCGATATCAATTGGGCATTGTTCACAAAAAAATATAGAATTTATATATCCCGGCCAATGTTGCAGGAAATGACATTTCTAAATAAATTAATTTGTTGAATATTTGTACCTTAAAATAATATTGACAAATTTTTTGTTGACCTTATTTAAAAAATTTGATAGTCTTAAGAATCATAGACTATTTCATAAAGTTACTATTGGTCAAAGAAGACCGCATCGTGCTGCACGATTGCGGTCTTTTGTATTTTTTTATAGGAGGAATGGTGGTGATGATAAGCTGCAGAGAAGTAATTAGCCTGCGTTCACTTGCTAAGATTAAGATTGTCGCCGGTCAGTCCGGTTTGGAACGGGTCGTTCGCTGGGTGCATTTTATCGACCTGCCTGATGTTATCCCCTGGGTACAGGGCGGTGAGCTGCTTTTTATTACCGGCATAGGATTGAATGGTGATATACAGAAGCTGGCAGATGTTGTACGTGGTATCATCGCTAAAAATCTTGCCGGGTTGGTAATCAGTGTAGGTCCTTATATAAAAGAAATTCCTGCTGAAGTTATCAGCCTGGCGGATGAAGCGCGGTTTCCGGTTTTTGAACTGCCGTGGGATGTCAAGCTTGTTGAAGTCACCCAGGAAATATGCAGTTATATTGTAATGAAACAGACTGAAGAACGATCAATAAATGATCTTTTGGAGTACGTCCTTTTCCGCTCGTTGGAAGATTCGGATATGTTGGTGCAACGTGCGGCATATTACGGATATGATTTATCTAAGCCACATCAAGTCGCTATCGTATACCCGACCAATTTGGCAGCGTTTATTCAGGAACAGAATCTGAAAGACGAAAAGGCTTTGGTTGCTCTAAAAGTGCGTATCGAACAGACGGTGCGCGAGGTATTGGCGATGCGGGGTAAAAAAATTCTTTCCATGCTGCGGATGGATGGTGTTATTTTATTGCTGCCCCACGAAAAAAAAATAACAGGATCACGCTACAATATTGCAATCTTAGCCGAGATTGTAGAGAAGCTGGCTGTCAAGCTGCCTGGTCTGGAAGTAGCAGCCGGTTTGGGTGGGAGATTTGAAGATTTGCGTGGCGCCAGAACGAGCTATATCCAGGCTGACAAGGCGCTGCGGTTTGCCGAATATAAGACTGCTTCCCGGCCCATTTATGTTTATGAGCGTTTGGGTATCTATAAATTATTATTCGAAATTGAGCCCGACAAGCTCATATCTTATTACCAGGATGTGATTCAGCCGCTTAATGACTACGATAATGTACATCAAATGGATTTAGTATCCAGCTTGTTTACTTATTTTGAAGAGAATGGCAATGCGGCCAAAACCGCCAAGCGTCTCTTTGTCCATCGCAATACATTGGATTACCGCCTCAAAAAGGTTGAGGAAATAACCGGGCGAAATTTAAATGATGCATACGACAGACTGACACTGCAATTAGGTGTTATTATCGGAAAACATTTGACCCGTAAAGTATTAACTGATGATTTATTATGTAATGCTATATGACGAACTCACAAATTATCGCCATATATTTTGTGAGATATACACATAGACGCATATTAGCTGCATCTGTTATATTTTATACATACTAAATCAGCAACGATGAGTTACTTCAAAAATAAATATTTTATTTAGCAATGACGCTGAATTTATATCTTTTGGGATATAGTCAGCGTCATTGTTTTTTGAATGGCTCATTCAGGGAGGGTCTAATTATGAGCAAACCGGAAACGCTGACAGCACAACTATTGCAGAGAAAAAACAATGCAGTTGCCAGAGGGGTATCCAATTCTACAACGATTTTTGTTAAAGAGGCAAGCGGAGCTGTTATTACAGATGTAGAAGGTAGAGAATTTCTGGATTTTTATGCGGGTATCGGTACACTTAATGTCGGTCATTGCCCGGAACCTGTTGTCAAGGCAGTCCAGGAGCAAGCGGCTAAGTTGCTGCATTCTTGTTTCATGGTAACCATGTATGAGCCGTATGTCGCCTTGGCTGAGGTGTTGAATTCGATAACACCGGGATCGTTTCCTAAAAAAACGATGTTTGCCAACAGTGGTGCGGAAGCAGTTGAAAATGCAGTTAAAATTGCCCGGCATGCCACCAAAAAGACAGGTATCATTTCTTTTGAATGTGCTTTCCACGGACGTACTTTAATGACAATGAGTCTTACCAGTAAAGTGAAACCTTATAAATTCGGATTCGGGCCTTTTGCACCGGATATTTATAAAGTTCCGTCCGCATATTGTTATCGTTGCCATTACCGTTCTACATACCCTGGCTGCGGCATGCATTGTCTCGAAAATTTTGAGCGGTTTTTCACCGCGGAAATTGATGCCGAGCATATTGCGGCAATGATTATCGAACCGATTCAGGGCGAAGGCGGGTTTCTCGTGCCGCCGAAGGAGTTTCTGCCTGGGTTGAAATCAATTTGTGAAAGTAAAGGGATCTTATTTATTGCTGATGAGGTGCAAACCGGTTTTGCCAGAACAGGGAAAATGTTTGCCATTGAACACTGGGGAGTGGAACCGGATTTAATGACAACAGCAAAATCCATTGCCGCCGGCGTTCCCTTAAGTGCGGTAACAGGTAAAGCAGAAATTATGGATGTGCCGGATCCGGGGAATATCGGTGGAACTTATGGTGGTAATCCTTTGGCCTGTGCAGCCGGTGTGGAAACAGTTCGTTATATCCAGGATAATGACCTGTGCAGCCGGGCGGAGGCAATCGGACGTCAGACTATGTCACGGCTGAAGGCCTTGCAGGAAAGATGCAGTGCAATCGGCGACGTCCGGGGAATTGGCGCTATGATTGGTATCGAACTGGTTAAAGACAGGCAGACCAAAGAGCCGGATAAACAATTGACAGGTAAGGTTGTGGCCGATTGTTTGCGGCAGGGACTTATTATTCTTGGCGCCGGTATCTACGGCAATGTGATTCGCTTGTTAATTCCTCTTGTTGTTACTGATGAACAGCTGGATAGAGGACTTACGATTTTGGAAGAGAGTATACTGCGGGCTAGTTCAGCATCCTTAATATAAGCGAGTCAGGCTCAAAACGCCCATCTGCGGTGCCGTACAAACAACGTGAGACAGTCCACATAAAGCAGACTGCGATGATCAATCTGTCTCCAACAGAACGTGCCTGCGCTTCCGAGCAGTTCAGAAAGTATAACTTTTCGGGTTTATTCTAGATACATTGCTTGTTGAACTACGCCGAAAAGTAATTTACTTTCATCCTGCTTCCAGACCTTTCGGTCTTCCAGGTCCTCAACTTCTGAACATTTTGAACCAGCCTCGATAAAATTGATTGTATGGCAGGCAAAGGCGCTTGTCAGCAGCTTATAGCTACTGATGTGCGCCTTTTTTATATAGTTAACATTTTAAAATAGTAGGGGGTATTTGTGTGAAGAAATTTGTGCTTCTTGTCTTATGTTTTCTGGCGCTGCCACTTATCCTTACCGGCTGTAATGGGTTAAAAACCGAAAAACGCGATTATTACAAGGTAGGGGTTATCACTTCCCTTTCCGGTTCTGAAGCATATGGCGGCAATGTTACCCGCCGGGGCTATGAATTATGGGCTGATACAGTAAATAAAAATGGCGGAATCAAGGTCGGTGATAAATCCTATCAGGTCAAACTGGTATTTGCTGATGATCAAAGCGATCCTAACGCCGGGGCTGATGCAGTACAGCGGATGATTACTTCGGAAAACGTTGATTTTATTCTCGGACCATATACCAGTGGTGTTACTATGGCGGTGGCTCCTATTTTAGAAAAATATAAAGTTCCGATGATAACAGGATCAGCAGAATCACCGTTAATCTGGCGGCAAAAATTCAAATACACCTTTGGCACTATTCCTGCAGTTGATTTGACTGGCAGCACTCCTATCAGCACTCTGGCGAAAGAAGTACAGCCTGCTCCCAGCACAATTGCCATTCTTGGCGTAAACGACCCCTTTTCCAAAGCAGTAGCCGAGGCCTTTAAAGATGCTGCTGAAAAAGAAGGACTCAAAGTTGTTAAATATGATATTGTTCCCGCTGGTACCGACTTTACTCCGTTGATCAGTGCTATCAAGGGACTGAATCCGGACATTCTGGCCGTCGGTGGACATGAAAAAGAACATATGGAAATAATCAAAGCAGCAAAATCCCTTGGTCTTATGCCGAAAGTATTTCTTATGCACTATGGCATTACCACTCCGGACTTTATCAAAAATTTAGGCAAGGATTCTGATTTTGTAATGGGTGCCACAACATGGACGCCTGATCTAAATTACAAAGATGAGGTTTTTGGTTCAACCAAAGAATATGTGGAAGCAGCTAAGATTCGTTATGGCACTACACCTGACTATACCGAGGCCGCTTGTGCCGCAACCGGTGAAATTTTTGCCGCCGCTCTGGCTAAAATTAATGCCCCTCCGGCGCTTAATGAAGAACAACGGGAAAAATTAGCTAAAGCCCTGGAAGAAGTGAAACTGGATTCAACGTTATATGGTCCTGTTCAGTTCGCGACAGATGGCAACTGGTATCATAATAATACAGGCTTAAAGGCATTGACAATTCAACTTATGAATGGCGAGCAAGTTATTGTGGGACCGAAAGAGGTTAAACTGAAGGAGCCGGTTTATCCCGTACCTGCACTGACTTCCCGTTAGAGTCGGGCTCAAAACGCCCATCTGTTACATGAGCTTCCGAGGTCCTCAACGTACACAACTCGTACGCCTCCGGCCTCGAAATCTCATGCGCCTAGCATCTGAACATTTTGAGCCAGCCTCTGTAGATTAAGGTAGCGTGTTTTAAAAACACGCTCGAATTGAGCAGAATTTAGGTAGTAGAAACCACCGTATAGGAGTAAATCATGTTTACGGTGGTTTCTCCTTATCTCAATAGTAATAAGAAGGTGATAATATATGGAACTGATGATCCAGACTTTAATTAACGGGTTATTAATCGGTGGAATCTTTATCATGATTGCCGTTGGATTTTCGCTGGCCTTCGGGGTTATGGACATCATAGATTTCGCCGTAGGTGAATGGGTCATGCTTGGGGCGTTTGCAGCTTATTGGATACAGACATTATTCAAGATTGATCCTCTAGTTATGCTGCCTTTTGTTTTCTTGTTTTTTGGTGCTATAGGTTATTCTTTTCAGCCCATACTGCAAAGTGTTATCAATATTAAGCATCGCAGTGCGGCTTTGATGGCCCTGGCTTTTACTTTCGGGCTGTCTACGTTCTTCCGGGGAGCTGCCCTGACTTTGTGGGGGTTTAATAACCGCAACATTACCACGTTCTTGTCTGACCAGAGTATTACCATCTTCGGTGTTACGCTGCCGGCGTTACGGTGTGTGGCGACCATTACCGCCATAGCTACTACTGTCGCATTTATGCTTTTCCTTAACAAAACCAGAACAGGAATCGCCATTCGGGCTGCGGCTGAGAATAAAACGGTTGCCGGGTTAATGGGAATAGACGGAACAAAGGTATCAAGGCTGGTTTATGCAATGTATGCGGCTTTGACCGGAATGGCCGGAGTTTTTATTGGGGCGATTTTTTCCGTAAACCCGGACATGGGACTTAGATATACTGCCTTTGCCTTTTTCGTCGTCGTTGTCGGCGGCATGGGATCGTTGTCAGGCGCCATTGTTGCCGGATTGCTGCTCGGTTTACTTGCCAGTTTTGTATCTGTATACATTGGCGGCAGTTATGTCTTTTTAATATTATTCATGTTCCTTTTCTTGATTCTCATCTTTTTGCCCAAAGGTGTTTTGGGCAAAGGAATTTGAAGGGGGTGTTGACGTTGAAATCCATAAGCAATATTCGCTTTGCCAGTTATGGTTTGCTTGCTGTTTTGCTCTGTACGCTGCCTTTCGTGCTGCCAACCTTTTGGGTTCGCATAGTGACAGGGGTTTTTATGTGGATAGGCTTATCCTTAAGTTGGAATATGATTGGTGGATATATGGGCTATGTTAGTTTCGGACATGGCGCTTTCTTTGGAGTAGGTGCTTATATCACCGGTCTCTTAATGACAATGCTGGGCTTTTCCTTTTTGCCTACAATTGTAATATCTGGAATTCTGACCTGTCTTTTTGCCAGTTTTGTTGGTTATGCGACATTGCGTCTGAACGGTGCTTATTTTGCCATCGGAACATGGGCATTTGCCGAAATGATGCGTCAGACAGTGCTGGTGCTGCCTTTTACCGGCGGTCCGAACGGTCTTAGACTGCCGCCGGAAGTTAACGAAAATTTATTCTTCTTTTTAATGCTTATACTGGCATTCTTAGTGTTAGCCTGTTGTTACATCGTATTTGAAAAGAGTTCTTTTGGTTTGAAAGTCAGGGCAATTCGTGAAGAAGAAACGGCAGCTCAGAGTCTGGGCGTCGATACAGTATGGGTGAAGATTCAGGTGTTCGCCATCAGTGCTTTATTTCCGGGGATTATCGGCGCAGCATATGCCTATTGGATGACTTATATTCATCCTGATAGTGTACTCGGGCCGCTGATTGCCGATCAAATGGTGGTCATGGTTCTCCTGGGTGGTATTGGCACTTTGTACGGACCGATTATTGGTGCGGCAGCAATGTATATTGGCAACCGCATCATTTGGATTACCTGGGGAGACAGTTCAGGATATCTAATCATTCTTGGTTTGGCGATTTGTCTGATCATCCGCTTCTTGCCGCAGGGCCTGGTCAATCTCGGAGTATTGAGCAAAATCCGCATTTCATTAAATAAAATGGTTTTTTGCCGGGCTGAGGCGCGAGAGGAGGCTTCAAAATGAGTATTATTGCAATTGAAGGACTGAATCATTTTTTTGGGGGACTTAAAGCTATTGACAATTTCAACCTTACAGTTGATGAAGGTAAAGTCCACGGAGTGATCGGTCCCAACGGTGCAGGTAAAACCACACTTTTTAATCTGATAACAGGAGCCTTTAAGCCAAGTAACGGCAAAATTTATTACAAAGGAGTCAATATCGCCGGCAAAAAAGCCCACCAAATTGCCCGGATGGGCATGGCGCGGACATTTCAAAACTTGAGGCTCTTCGGCGATTTAACCGTCGTAGAGAACATCCGGGTTGGTAGGCTCCATCACCACCAAAGCCGGAAAACGGAGGAGAATCGGTTTGGCAATGATGAAAAGGCTGTTATTCAAAACCTGTTAAACATCGCCGGACTTGCCAGCCGTGCAGATGAAAAGGCCAGCAGCCTTCCTTACGGATTGCAGCGCAAACTGGAGATCGCCAGGGCTGTAGCCACCGAACCGGAGGTGCTGCTGCTTGATGAACCGGCTGCCGGTATGAATCCTAATGAAGTGCTCAATCTGGTTGATTTGATCAAGGATATCAAAGAGCAGTTTGGTCTTACGATCATTTTAATTGAACATCAGATGAAATTGGTTGATGCCTTGTGTGATTACATTACCGTCATGAATTTTGGCGGAGTGATCGCTCAGGGAAATCCGCAGGATGTTAAGGAGGACCCCCTCGTAATTACAGCATATCTTGGTTTAGGGGAAGTGGGCTAATATGGAAACAATTTTGGCGGTCAATGATTTAGAAGTAGTATACGGCGGGATTAAGGCGCTGCAAGGCATTTCCTTTGAAGTAAACCGGGGTGAAATTGTTACCTTAATTGGAGCGAACGGGGCAGGAAAGTCCAGTACTTTGCGGGCCATTTCCGGAGTAGTCCCTGCTCGGAACGGTTCCATTGTCTTTAATAAAAATGAAATTACCAATCTGCCATCACATTTGATTGCCCGTGCCGGGTTGTCCCATGTGCCGGAAGGGCGGGGTGTTTTCACTAAGCTGTCAGTGGAAGAGAATTTGATTGCCGGCAGTTATCCACGAAAGGATAAACCGCAAATTGCCCAAGATATGAATAGTGTATATGAACTGTTTCCCCGGCTTGGCGAACGCAAAAAACAGCTCAGCGGCAGTCTTTCCGGGGGTGAGCAGCAAATGCTGGCCATCGGGCGCGCCATTATGAGCGGCGCGGAAATGCTGTTGCTTGACGAACCTTCCATGGGACTGGCGCCGCTGATTGTTCAGGAAATCTTTGGGATAATTAAGCGTATCAATTCTACCGGCAAGACGGTTTTGCTTGTAGAGCAAAATGCCAATCAAGCCTTGAAGGTGGCCAATAGAGCTTATATATTGGAGACTGGACGGATCATCATGTCAGGTAATGCCAGTGAAATGATTGACAATCCTGATATAAAGCGGGCCTACTTAGGAGGTTGTTGAAAAACCCTTGAATCATCCAAAGTGTCCACAATAGATAGGGTTTATCGTTAGATAAATGTAGATATATTGTGGACGGACTTGCACTAAAATGCCTTTTGCGACAAACTCCTAGGGGGCCATTAAAGAAAGGAAGATTTGCAAATGAAAGACTTTACTTTTGGTCTGTCAACGAAAGTTATCTTTGGAACAGGTGCGGCCAACAATATTGCAGCTATTTGCAAAAGCAGGAATCTGTTTAAGATCTTTATCGTTACAGGCAGAACTTCAACAAAAAATTCGCCTCAATTTCAAAATATGCTTGCTCTTCTTAAGGAAGCCGGACTGCAGGTCCAGGTGTTCTCCGAGGTTGAAGCAGATCCCAGTGTGGAAACAGTAGACCAAGGTGCCGCTGAATTAATGGCCTTCAAGGCCGATGCAGTGCTGGTTTTTGGCGGAGGCAGCCCGATGGATGCAGCCAAGTCCATGAGCATGATCGGCGCTAATGGTGGATCAATTCGGGATTATTTACATGGCAGGCTTGCAATTACCAAGCGGGGTATTCCCTTGATCTGTATTCCTACAACCGCGGGAACCGGCAGTGAGGTGACTGCTGCAGCAGTTACTACTGATAGACAGAGCCAGGAGAAAATCGGCGTTTCCCATGAATTTATGATGCCGCTGTTAGCGGTTATCGACCCGCTGCTTCATGTCAGTATGCCTCCGGCCATTACGGCAGCAACAGGCATTGACGCACTGACTCACGCGATGGAAGCTTTTGTGGCGGTAAAGGCCAATCCTGTTACCGATGGTCTGGCGATTCAGGCAATTAAAATGATCGGCAGTAATTTGCGGTCAGCTTATCAGCAAGGAGATGATTTAGAGGCGCGCAGTAATATGGCTTTGGCCAGCCTTATTGCCGGAGCGGCGTTTACCAATGCCGGACTGGGAGCCGT
>JAEYSJ010000286.1 GCA_023434855.1 Bacillota bacterium
TGGAATAGGTGGTGACAGCTATGTTCGCCGTGAAGCGGGGCAGTTAAAGGTTGGACCGGAACGGCGCGGCCCGGCTATGGCATTGGGTGGGCCGGAACCAACTGTGTCTGATGCAATGGTGGTCGCCGGCATCTGTTCCTTTGGCAATAAGGAGCTGGCAGCTAAAGCCATGGAACAGATTTCGGCTCCAGGCCAATCCTTGCACGAAACAGTTGAAATGGTTCTAACTGCAGCAGCTGAAGAAATTTATCAGGCTATTGAAGATATGCTTGATGAGCAGGCTGCTGAACCGGTTTATCGTGTGGAGGATATTGTACATAGTGAACGGTTTAAACCTCAATTGGTAATTGGAGTGGGTGGTGCTGCCAAAGGTCTTGCGCCGCTGGTGGCGAAACGGATGAATATAGCTTGCGTTGTACCACCCGGCGGTATGGTAGCCAACGCAGTAGGAGCTGCAGTGGCCCGGCCTACTTTGGATATTACCTTACGGGTTGATACAGCACAGGGCTATTATACTGTTGCTGAATTGGGTTTACGGGAAAAGCTGCCTAGCCGGCGGTTTTATTTAGCCGATGCCCGGGCGGTTGCCACAAAGCATTTGGCGGAACGGGCGGAACAGGCCGGCATCGCGGTATCGGCTATGGAACAGGTGTATGAGGAAGAATTTAATCTGGTGCGCGGGTTTAATACTGTTGGTAAAATAATTACCTGCAAGTTGCAGATTAAACCCGGGGTTTTAATGAATGTTGGGAGTTTTGCTGATAGGGGGGAAATATTATGAACACCTACCCGCTCGGTCTGGTGTTTTTTCCTGCCTTCGATTGGGCCATAAGCCCTACTCATCCGGAGCGGGAAGAACGCTTATTATATACCCGTGACCAAATTGTCGAAGAAGGATTGCTCGATATGCCTGGTATACGGGAATATAAACCACGCCTGGCAAAAATTAAAGATATTGAGCGAGTACATATCGGTGTGCCTGATATCGCTTCCCTGATTACCGACGCTCATCTGGTTTCAGCCGGAGGTGCTATTACAGCAGCTGAAGCAGTAATGAAAAAAGAAGTAAGTCGTTCCTTTGCTTTGGTTCGTCCACCAGGGCATCATGCTATGCGTGTAGTGCACGGCACCCGCGGTTTTTGTACAATTAATACCGAAGCAATTATGGTGGAGTATCTACGGCAGAATTACGGCATCAAAAAAGTGGCCATAGTTGATACCGATGTGCACCATGGAGACGGAACACAGGATATTTTTTACCATGACCCGGACACCTTATTTATTTCCTTTCATCAGGATGGACGAACCTTATATCCTGGCACTGGTTTTACTAATGAGATGGGTAGTCCTGGCGCCTTTGGCACAACGGTAAATTTACCGCTGCCGCCCGGTACTTCTGATGAAGGCTTACATTATGTGCTGGATAAATTCATCCTGCCTGTGCTGGATGAATTTAAACCGGAGATTGTTATTAATTCTGCCGGTCAGGACAATCATTACAGTGATCCTTTGGCTAACATGGCCATTACCGCCCAAGGTTATGCCCGCCTGGCAGATAAACTTAAGTCCAATATTGCAGTGTTGGAAGGGGGCTATTCGATTGAAGATGCCTTGCCTTATGTTAATGTTGGTATTATTTTAGCAATGGCCGGACTTGATTATAGCAAGGTTATTGAACCGGATATTGCTAAATGCCCAAGTCAATCAGCACGTACAACCGCTTACATCGAGCGACTGGTGGAAGAGTGGCGCCAAACCTGGGCTGCCCGCGACCGATTGCGCCGTGAAGCTATTGTGCAGGCGGGAGATTTTTGGACAAGAAAACGGAATATTTATTATGATGACAGTGGTATTTCCGAATATCAGGAAGAGAAAGTTCGTCTTTGCCCGCATTGCCCGGGGTACTTTACGGTGACTACAGTTGCTGAAGGCCAATCTTTTGGTTATAAATCGGCTTTTGCGGCGGTAATTATGCGAGAAGCATGCCCCCACTGTCGTCAGGAGGCCCGGGATACCGTATTTTCCGCCAAAAAACAGGGGCACTATCATCATTATTTTGTGCAGGATAAAGGGAAAGATATATTAGAAAAAGTGTAAGCATATGATATGGTATTGTAAGAAAAGGCAGTGCTTTGTCTGCGATTATATTTTAGGAGGCAGTTATGATCAGAATAGATGGACGGCAGGCTAATGAAATGCGCAAAATAAAAATCACCCGTAACTATTTAAAATATGCGGAAGGCTCGGTATTGATTGAGGTCGGCAATACTAAGGTAATCTGTGCCGCCAGCATCGAAGATAAAGTCCCTCCTTTTTTAAAAGGTTTAGGCGAAGGATGGATTACGGCGGAGTATTCCTTATTGCCCCGTTCAACTCAGGCGCGCAACATTCGTGAATCTGCCAAGGGAAAACTAACCGGCCGCACGCATGAAATACAACGGTTGATCGGCCGGGCTCTGCGTAGTGTCGTTGATCTCAAAGCACTGGGTGAACGCACAATATGGATAGACTGTGACGTAATTCAGGCTGACGGTGGTACACGCACCACTTCGATCACTGGTTCCTTTATTGCCTTGGTTGATGCTGTTAATACTATTTATAAAAATGACAAGCCCTTTCCGGTAAAAGATTTTTTGGCTGCGATCAGTGTAGGCTTACTAGAAAATAATGTTGTGCTTGATTTATGTTATGAGGAAGATTCAAACGCTATCGTGGATATGAACCTCGTTATGACAGGCAGTGGTCAGTTTGTTGAAGTGCAGGGAACGGGAGAAAAGCGTTCATTTTCTAAAGATCAATTGACGGAAATGCTGTCTTTTGGCGAACAAGGTATTGCCGCCTTACTTGATTACCAAAAAGAACTTCTGGGGCCTTTATCCTGGAAGGTAGGACGTGAACCGTGAAAGAGATCATAGTAGCCAGTAAAAATAAAGGCAAAATTACTGAAATTGCTGCGGTATTGGCTGGATTGCCGGTAACTGTCCTGGATCTGGATAAGTTTGGTGATATTCCTGAAGTGGAGGAAACAGGTGATACTTTTACAGCAAATGCGATATTAAAAGCCAGGCATTATGCGTTTTTTACAGGTAAAGCCTGCCTGGCGGATGACTCAGGTTTGGAAGTAGAAGCTCTGTCTGGTGCTCCTGGTGTATATTCAGCCCGCTACGCCGGCGAAGGGGCCAGTGATGAGATCAATAACCGCAAATTGTTGAATGCATTGTCAGGAGTTGCTCCCGGCAAGCGTAATGCCAGGTTCCGTTGCGTCCTTGCGTTTATTGACACAGATGGCAAAATTATTACGGCTGATGGTGTTTGTGAAGGCGTTATTCTTGAAAAACCACAAGGAGCCGGCGGTTTTGGGTACGACCCATTATTTTATATCCCGGAATTGGGTCAAACCTTAGCTGAAATATCAGTGTCAGACAAAAATGCTATTAGTCACCGGGGGCAAGCGCTGCGAAACATGTCTGTTAAACTGGCGGAGCATATAAAATGAAAATAGGGGTTGTCAGCGATACTCATGGTGATATATTGGGATTAAAACAGGCGGTAGAGACGGTGGGTACTGTTGATATGTGGCTGCATGCCGGCGATTACAGTCAGGACGGACGTTATCTTGCCGAACTTACCGGTGTGCCGGTAGTGACGGCGGCGGGTAATTGCGATGGACACACTGACGCCAAAATTGACGAATTTATCACTATTGATAGCAGGAACATCTGGCTAACACATGGGCACCGGTATCAAGTGAAACATGGACGGCAAGAACTGGCAGGGTGGGGCCGGCACTTTGAAGTAAATATTATCGTTTATGGACATACCCATATGCCGGATATTACTTGGGAACAGGATTTGTTGATTTTTAATCCAGGCAGTGCTTCCCAGCGGCGCTGCGAAAATCCTACTTGCGGCCTGCTGGAATTTTGTGCTGACAGTCTAACGGTTAATGCAAGCATCATCGAGCTATAATTACATTTTTTAACAATAAAAAGCTGTTGACACTTTTATTGTGTATACTGTATGATTAAATACAAGTAAATAGTAAATG
Organism: Bacillota bacterium; assembly: GCA_023434855.1. Next base: position 4,049 of record JAEYSJ010000286.1, read on the forward strand.
GTAGAGGTGCGGTTTATCAATAGTATGCATTTGAGCCTGGCAGGCGATGAAAAGGCAAAAAGGGATGGCCGCCGAAGTGAAAGTTTTGACCAAAGACTTTTGCTGGTCTTGTATTGAAGAAATACAAGACTGTCACCTGAGAGGTGGAGCGCTACTATCTTGCACGAGTGGGGTAAATTGTCATTTGCCTTTTTAAGCGGTTTGCGGGATGTACGCAGATCGCTTTTATTTTTGTTAAGATATGGCGAATTAGTTTTGTAATTGTTATTTCATTTTAGGAGGCGTATATAATGGCAGAGAAAAAGTTACCGTTTAATAGAGACCAGTTGGGACGGATTATTGAACAATATAAAACCCCTTTTCATATTTATGATGAAAAAGCGATCAGGGAGAATGCCAGAAGACTTATCGCTGCTTTTGCTTGGGCTCCCGACTTTAAAGAATATTTTGCGGTGAAAGCTACGCCTAACCCTTACCTGTTAGAAATGCTGCGTGAAGAGGGTATTGGCGCAGATTGTAGTTCATTGTGTGAATTGCTGTTGGCTGAACGGGCAGGAATGACTGGTGAAGAAATTATCTTTTCGTCAAACGATACCCCGGCGGAAGAATATAACAAAGCCTGGGATTTGGGTGCAGTTATCAATCTTGATGATATAAGCCATATCGAGTACCTGGAGAGGCATGTAGGCATACCGGAAATGATCTGTTTCCGGTACAACCCCGGTCCGCTGAGGGAAGGCGGTAACTCCATTATTGGCAATCCTGAGGAATCGAAATATGGATTGACGCGAAAGCAATTGCTAAGCGCCTATAAGATAATGAAAGAGAAAGGTGTAAAGCGTTTCGGCCTGCATACCATGGTCATTTCGAATGAACTTGACCCAGCCTATTTTATTGAGACTGCCAATATGATGTTTGATTTAGTCGTGGAAATTTTTATGACTCATGGTATCAAGCTTGATTTTGTCAATTTTGGCGGCGGCATCGGCATTCCTTATCGCCCCGAACAAGAGCCTGTTGATCTGGAAGCATTGAGCCGTGGCGTAAAAGAAGCTTATGATAAGAAAATAGTCGCCCATGGACTGCACCCTTTGAAGATAGCTATGGAATGCGGCAGGATGATTACCGGCCCCTATGGTTATCTGGTAGCAACCGTTTTACACAAAAAAGAAATTTACAAAAACTATGTAGGGTTGGATGCCTGTATGGCAAACTTAATGCGTCCCGGTATCTATGGTGCCTACCACCATATCACTGTTGTAGGCAAAGAAGACTGGCCCCTTGGCTACATCTACGATGTTACCGGTTCGTTGTGTGAGAATAATGATAAGTTTGCCGTTAATCGCAAATTACCGATGATTGATGTTGGTGATGTTTTGGTAATTCATGATACCGGTGCTCACGGACATGCAATGGGATTCAACTATAATGGCAAACTCAGGTCTGCCGAATTGCTGCTTAGACCTGACGGCAGTGTGAAAATGATCCGCCGCGCGGAAACGGTTGATGATTACTTTGCTACCCTTGACTTTCCGGAAAAAGAGTAAATATAAAGAGTTATAAATTCTGATACAGTAAAAAGACCACTTCAGCATGGAAGTGGTCTTTTTGGTGCTATAAAAGGCGTAGATGCTGTACACCAAATTAGGTGTTGAGCATTTGCGCTTTTTTTTCTGCCTTTAACTTATTTTATAATAACCAACAGTAAAGTAGTTGCATATAATGTGGTATAGGATGTTATGTCATGTAACAGGTGACAATATAAAGGAGGAAATTTAGTGAAATGTCATGTTTGTTGGTCCGAAATACCTAAAGGGGTTAAGTTTTGTCCCTTTTGCGGTCTGGAATTAAATCCTATGCCCATACCAGGTGATGCTGAGCATAAACTTCACGATTTTAATGCCCCTGTCCTGCAAGGTACTGGTGTAGGTTTGCGCGCAGTGGCGCTTTTTATTGATGGATTAATTTTATTACCTTTTTTTGTTGTTGCCGCTATGTTCGGAACAATATCTCAGTATGGTTTTGAACTGCAAGGACTAGGTTACTATTCTGGTATATTGTTAAGCTTTGTATATTTTATTTTTTTAGAAGGCAAATTCGGAGTAACCGTCGGCAAAATGGCCGTTGGACTTAAAGTTATAAGATCTGACGGCAGTCCTTGTGATCTACATGCGGCCGCTATCAGAACAATATGCCGGCTTGTCGATGGGATATTCTGTTATCTTGTTGGCGCCATTTTTATCTGGACTTCGGCCAATAAACAACGATTAGGGGATTTGATCGCTGATACAGTAGTAATAAAGGGAAAAAAGTAGCTGCACATATGGATGTAAACAGCCGGAATCTATTTTCTGGCTGTTTTATTACTGATTAACAACTGAAGTAATGATTTATTTTACAAGTGAAAAGCTACGTAATGGACAAAATATAGACAAGTAATTGTTTAGAATCAAAAAAATAAGATAAATTGCAAAATAATGGACTTCAGGTAGTTTAATAGCAAAGGAGTAGTTCGCAGTGGAAACCACGAAAAACAAGGTAATTTTAGGTGTTATTGGTGCAGATTGTCATGCAGTAGGCAATAAAATTCTTGATTACGCCATCACAGCTGCCGGTTTCGAAGTAGTTAATCTGGGGGTACTTGTACCTCAGGAGGAATTTGTCAATGCCGCTATTGAAACAGATGCTCAGGCTATTTTGGTAGCATCATTATATGGTCATGGCGAAATTGACTGCCGCGGCTTAAGAGACCGCTGCCAGGAAGCCGGTATTGGCAATATTAAGCTGTATGTGGGCGGCAATCTAGTGGTAGGTAAGACTGACTTTACTGTAGTGCGTGATAAATTTTTACAAATGGGTTATGACAGAGTATACGAACCAGGTACTTTGCCAGATAAAGTAATTGTTGACTTACAAAATGATTTATTATAAAAAAGGAGTTTTGGTGTATGAATAACGTATTACTCATTGATTTCGGCAGTACATATACCAAAATTACAGCAGTTGATGTGGACCAGGAATCGGTTCTCGGAACAGCCCACGGTATTACCACAGTGGAAACTGATATTATGGACGGCCTTAATCAGGCTTTGGCAGAATTATTTGCTAAGACAGGCACATTGGAATTTGCTAAAGTACTGGGATGCTCCAGTGCGGCCGGTGGCCTGAAAATGGTGGCAATCGGATTAGTCCCTGAATTAACCGCTGAGGCAGCCAAACGGGCTGCACTAGGAGCAGGTGCTAAAGTGCTGGGGGTCTTTGGCCATGAGTTAAGCGAATATGAAATTACCGAAATAATAGAGCTAAATGCAGATATTATCCTACTTGCAGGCGGCACTGACGGTGGTAACAAGGAGGTTATTTTGCATAATGCCAAAATGCTCAATACACTTGGCAAAGATGTACCAGTTGTGATGGCCGGTAATAAATCAGTTGCTCCAGCAGTGGTGAAGATTTTATCCGAGACTATGAGTGAAGTGGTGTATACGGAGAATGTCATGCCTAAGCTTAACGAAATCAATATTGAACCCGCAAGGCAAACTATTAGAAATATTTTTTTAAAAAAGATTGTTGAAGCTAAAGGCTTAAATAAGGCAAATAAGTTTGTGGACCGACTGGTAATGCCTACACCAGCCGCTGTGCTTAAAGCAGCTGAGCTCTTAAGCATAGGAACGGAACGCGAATCTGGTCTAGGCGATTTGATGGTAGTGGATATTGGAGGAGCTACAACAGATATCTACTCTGTTGCCAATGGTAATCCCACTAAAAGTAACGTAACATTACGGGGGTTGCCTGAACCTTTTGCCAAACGTACCGTGGAAGGAGATTTGGGGATGCGTTATAGTGCAACTGCGTTATTGAAGGCTGCCGGTGCTAAAATGATTGCTGACTACGCCAATGTTAGTGAAGATAATGTGGTATCATACATCAATACTTTGGAAAAGAAGATAGATCATTTGCCTGAAGGCAACTTAGAGGAAAAGCTGGAAACCGCTATGGGAAAAGCCTGTACTAAAATAGGCGCTGACAGGCATGCAGGACAACTTGAGATGGTATTTACCCCGACTGGTTCGACTTTTGTGCAGATTGGCAAAGATTTGACAAAAGTAAAAACAGTTGTTGGCACAGGCGGGGTAATAATCAACCACTGTAAGCCGGAAGAAATATTAAAAGGTACAGCATGTGATAAAACAATGCCGACGGTTCTAAAGCCAGAAAACCCGGAATTTTATATTGACACTATGTATATTATGGCTGCTATGGGACTATTGGGTGAAGAGCATCCTGATACTGCAGTACGAATGATGAAAAAATATATTGCGCGGAGGTAACACTAGTGGAATTAGTAAATAAAAAACTAACCCATGCAGAATTTAATATTATTCGGCAAGAAGTACTGAAACAATGGCCTACAGGCGCCGAGGTAGACTTTGAAGAAGCAGTCAAATACCATGAAAATATTCCGGCAAAAAAGCATTTCGCCAAGCGCCTGGCAAAGGCTAAGAAAAATAAGGAAACACTTACCCAGCCACGCGCCGGGGTAGCATTGATTGAGGAACATATCAATTTGCTTAATTTCCTGCGTACTGAAGGTGAAGCAGATTTATTGCCCACCACTATAGACAGCTATACACGACAAAATCAATACAAGGAGGCCCAAAATGGTATTGAAGAAAGTAAGCGGGCCGGACGCTCATTACTAAATGGCTTTCCTGCTGTGAACCATGGTGTTACAGGTGTTCGTAAAGTAGTAGAAAGTGTAGCTGCCCCATTGCAAGTTCGCCATGGCACACCTGACGCCCGTTTGCTGGCTGAGATTACTTTAGCCGGTGGCTATACATCTTATGAAGGTGGCGGCATTTCTTACAATATTCCTTATGCCAAAGATGTTTCTTTGGAAAACACGATAAGAGACTGGCAGTATTGTGATCGTCTGGTAGGACTTTATGCCGAGCATGGTATTGAGATTAACCGGGAACCCTTTGGACCGCTGACAGGCACTTTGGTACCTCCCTGTGTTTCACATGCGGTGGCTGTTATTGAGGGTATTTTGGCTGCTGAGCAAGGGGTAAAAAATATCACTTTGGGTTATGGTCAGTGCGGAAATTTGATTCAGGATGTAGCAGCCATTAAAGCTCTTGAGCAGTTGTCAGAAGAGTATTTTACTAAACACGGCTATAATAATTGTGTTCTGACTACCGTCTTCCACCAGTGGATGGGCGGATTTCCACAGGATGAGGCCCAAGCATTTGCCGTAATTTCCTGGGGTGCTGCGGCAGCCGCCTTAGCTAAAGCCACCAAAGTAATCGTAAAAACCCCCCATGAAGCTCTTGGCATTCCCACAAAAGAAGCCAATGCGCAGGGATTAAGGACGACCAGACAGTTGATTAACATGCTGGCAGACCAGTCGTTCCCACTAACTAAAGAAGTTGAACAGGAGATTGCCATTATAAAAGCGGAAACATGCTGTATTTTGGACAGGGTTTTTCAACTGGGAGAAGGAGATTACGCCCAGGGCACGGTACGTGCTTTTGCCGCCGGGGTGCTTGATGTTCCTTTTGCTCCCAGCAGGTATTCGCTGAATAAAATGTTGCCGGCCCGTGACAATAACGGAGCTGTGCGTTTATTTGAAGTAGGCAATCTCCCCTTTACTCCTGACATTGTCGATTTTCATCGTTTCAAAATTGAAGAACGCGCCAAAGCTGAAGGCCGTGATCCCAGTTTCCAAATGGTTATTGATGATATTTATGCTATTTCCAAAGGCCGTTTGGTAGGCAGACCACGTTAAAATTTAAGAGGGTGATTCGAAATGTTCAGATGCTAGGCGCTTGGGCTTTCAAGGCCGGAGGCGTATGGTTTTATACGTTGAGGACCTTGGAAGCACAGGCAACAACGTAGATGAGCGTTTGGAATCAGACTCTGGGGAGCGTGCAAATATGAAAATTATTGATGTAATCTCTTCCAAAAGCTATACAGGCTTCTATTTTGATGATCAGCGGGCGATTAAAGCCAACGCTGTTCATGATGGTTTTACCTATATTGGCAATCCTTTAACTGCCGGTTTCCGCAAGATACGTCAGGCTGGAGAAGCGGTATCCGTTATGCTGGTACTGGAAGACGGACAGGTGGCTTTTGGTGATTGTGCGGCAGTGCAGTACAGTGGCGCCGGTGGACGGGATCCCCTGTTTCTGGCTGAAGATTTTATTCCTGTTATCGAAAAAGAAATTAAGCCTCTTTTAGTAGGCCGCGAACTTGTTGCTTTCAAATCCCTGGCTGAAGAAATTGACAGCATGGTCGATAATAAAACCGGCGCGCTTATTCATACCGCTTTGCGTTATGGCGTAACTCAGGCGATTTTAGATGCAGTGGCTAAGGCCAAGCATACATTAATGTGTGAGGTAATTGCCGAAGAATATAATACTGAGGTTAGTGATAAAGAAATTCCTATATTCACTCAGTCAGGTGATAACCGTTATGATAACGTGGATAAGATGATTATCAAAGGAGCGCAGGTATTGCCCCATGCTTTGATTAATAATGTTAAGGAGAAGCTTGGTTTACAT
>JAEYSJ010000059.1 GCA_023434855.1 Bacillota bacterium
ACGCGTGTTTGCCGCTGCGGTTGCCGGGTATGTGGGAATTAATGCCGCTGCCTTTGTTGCCGCTGTCGAGTTTGGTATCCAACCGCTATTATTTATTTCGCCTGAAGGTACACCACTTTACAGTCCATACGGCCTGGATGTGGCTATACCTGCTATGATGACAGCCCATCTTTTGGTAGCAGGCGTGGTTGAGGCTGTTGTCACCGGCCTGGCTCTTAAATTTATCCTAAAAACATCGCCGGAACTTGTAAAAGTGGAAACCGGCATTAAGGGGGCATAAGCATGAAACGAATCTATTATTTGATAATAGCTGCGATGATTATATTAACGCCTCTTGGGCTGCTTGCTGACGGAACGGCCTGGGGCGAATGGGGAGCGGATGATTTAACGAAAGACCTTGGGTACGTGCCTCAGGGGATCGAAAAGGCCGGTGAATGGTGGAGCGCTTTATTTCCGGATTATTCTGTATCCCAATTGGGTGAAATAGCCCACGCTGATCAAATTGGCTATGTGCTTTCCGCGCTTTTAGGCTCGGTGATTATTTTTGGCATCGTATTTGTATTAGGGAAAATGCTGGCCTATAAGGATCAACAAAGGCAGCAAAATCTGAATCGACCGGCTGAATAACAAAATTGATTCTTCTCAACCAATTATTAAAGTGTATTTGATTAATAATTTATAACTGTGGGTTCTTCATATCATAGAACCTCATAGCTCTGTTATTTTCTGGAGGGATTTTATGCGGATTGCCGTGATTGACGGGCAAGGCGGGGGAATAGGAAAAGCGATTATTGACAGAGTCCGTAAAGAATTTCGCGATTCAATTGATATTATAGCTTTAGGTACCAATGCATTAGCTACTTTTGCAATGGTTAAAGCAGGAGCCAATGAGGGGGCTACAGGGGAATACGCTATTGCATATAATGTTAGTCAAGTAGATTATATTGCAGGATCCTTAAGTATCATTGTTCCAAATTCAATGCTGGGGGAACTGACTCCGCAAATTGCCGCAGCTATTGCAAACAGTAAGGCCAGAAAGATGTTACTACCTATTCATCGTAATAATATTGATGTTATTGGTCTAAAAGCTGAACCGCTCCCCCATCTGATCGACAGGCTGCTTGCACAAATAAAAAAGTATATGGAGGGTTAGCAATGTGTGAGGCAAATGCATATTTATACCATGACGATGGAAAAGAGGAACTCTTGCTTGAGCAGGTGGACAAGTTAGTAGATAACAACGGTGAAATATATCTGGAAAACATTTTTGGTGTTAGGAAAAATATATTCGCCCGTATTAAGGAATTGCAGTTGGTGGATCATCGCATTATTTTAGAGCGAATTGATTCAAAAATTAGAAATTGATATTGTACGGACATAAAGAAAAAATGATATAGCGATTTTAATTAAGCCATGAAGGTGAACGGCTCGCAGTAGCGGGCAGGTTTATTTTCATGGCATTTTTTATCGCCGAATTCTGAAACCAAAACCCAGTTATCTGACTTTCGGCATCGGCATGAAAACTGGAAAAATATGTCACTTGAATTATCCTAATACGGCTTCTTTATCTTTTCGGCCTGCGGCCGGTATATGAATTTATCAGAGCATATTTATTGGGGGAAAAGAAATCCTTGGGCCATGGAAGAAATTGGACGGCGGTTGCTGGAAGCCAGTCAAAGAGGTCTTTGGCAGGCCGATCCGGAGGTGTTGGAAGGCTTGAAGGAAACCTATCTGGAAGTGGAAGGCTGGCTGGAAGAAAACATTGGTATGTCGAGGGCAACCTCCAGGGGGGAGCTGTTGACATTATGACAACCGAAGATGTAGCCGACTGGGGAGCTAAAATGAACGAAGTCAGAGCGAAGCTGCAGGAGAAGAAGTGAAAAGAAAAGCAGGCTTTGGGCTGATTTTGGCGGTGGCGGTATCGTTATTGCTGGCTGCCGTGAAAAATAAGAAATTTACAGAAGAAGATAAACATCTTAGAATATTGAAAATTACCATTGACTATATGACCACTATATAGTTTAGAATACAAAATAAGATAAATTTTAATGAGTAAAAATAATGACTAATGAGCAAAAAAATCCTGAGTATCAGATTCCCAATGAACCGCATGCAAAGTGTCGTTATGGAAGACGTTCAAATTGCTAAAGAAGCAAAAAAAATCCTTGTAGATATTCATGAGATTTTTAATAAAGTAATGAATTTTGATCCTAAAAAATGCGATGGAAACCGGCAAAAATTTTGAAGAAGCTCATAAAATATTCAAAGATGTTTCCTGTAATACGGAACGCCACTATCATCATTAAAATTTGCTGTATAAAAAACGATTGTATTGCTAATAACAGAACTAAGCACGACAATTGCATACAGTTGAGATAGGTGCCCTACGGGGCTTAATAGGGAAGACCGGTGCAATACCGGCGCGGTCCCGCCACTGTAATGGGGAGCGAATCCAAGATATGCCACTGAGACTAACGTCTTGGGAAGGTTTGGACGAGCGATGATCTAGAGCCAGGA
>JAEYSJ010000154.1 GCA_023434855.1 Bacillota bacterium
TAGTTTACAGTAATATAATAAATAATGTCCTCACCGGGACATTATAAGGGGTTATAGCTCAGTTGGTTAGAGCGCATCGTTGACATCGATGAGGTCAGAGGTTCGAGTCCTCCTAACCCCACCAATAAAATCAAGCCTCCGCAGGTTCTGCGGGGGCTTTGTTTATGTCAATTATCCCTTAAGTTGTCCCTTACGGCGTTTTAAAGTGGACAAATCAATAGAGTGTACATGTGAAGAGGATAGGCTGTTTTGCCATAGGTGAGCGTAGAATCTGAATTAGCAAAAAGAGCCGTGGAGAAAATTGCTCCCGGCTCTTCTAAATATTCACGGTATATCATTATTGGGGCATTGCTCCTGCTAATAATTGCAGGCAGCACTGCCTATTATTTTTACCATAAGCATACAGCAGCAGAAACAAAGCTTCATGAAGCTGTGACGCTCACAGAACAGCAGGCCACTGATATTAATTATTTGCAAAATGAGCTTAATATGAGCAAGCAAAATGCTGAAGCCCTGGCGGCGGAAGTTGAAAAGGCCAATACTGGTAAGGTGCAGCCAGTAGTTAGTTTTAGCGTGCAGGCTCGTACAGTACAAGCGGCGGCGGAAAATGTCAAAGACCGCATAAACGCCAAAGACCCCACATTACCACCGGCAGCAATTGCAGATAGCGATAGAACACTAAGTGTTACGCAGCGCAAGTCAAGCAGCCGGACGGAAGTCAATACTGGCAAGTAGGAGTATATAAGGTAAACAATTATACGAACTGGTATATAGGCGCAGGTGTGGGCTGGCATAAAGGAGATTTTTACATTCCTGTAGCAACACAGCGTAATTTTAGTAAAGATGCAGCTATAGAAGCCCAGGTGCACATAAACCCTGCTGATTTTAAGGATATAAACGGCGGTCAGGTAATGTATAAGCGCGCAGTAAATAAGTTGTTCTTTGGAATATTTTAATCTTCGCCCCGGACGTTGGTCTGAGATGATAATTCATATTCACTTAAAATATCGTTTAATTTTTCTATTACTAAACGATTGGCTATTTCGAAAGCTGTGGAATTAAGCAAATTATTGTTTGTTTCACTAATTATTCCTCTGATTAAAAGGTAATCGTTTATGTCCAGAACATCAGTCTTATACAGGTAGTGTGCAAGGGATGGAACTGATGAAAATACAAGTACTTCATGACTGGATGCTGTTTTTATATTTAACAACAAATTAGATATGTCTTGGAGGCAATTATGAAGATCTACATTTGAATTCATTATATCACCCTTATTTTAATAATAATTCTCGGTTTGTAATCATTCAGTCAACTGCTATCAGTTTCCTCCTTGAGGCAAACATTATTGTATTGATTAAAGCTGATTATTCATTAATCTGGTTTTAAAATTACTTTCTCTAGAGGTAAATATCAGAAAAAGTCGAATAATCGTGCTATAGGATTCATAAAGGAGGTATTCAACGTGAGTTGGAAGGATGATATAGAACAAACCTTCACTACATGGTCAAAACGTTCTAGTTTAAATGAGGAACAAAAATGCGAGAATGCACTGCGGATGATTAAGGACGCAGTTAATTCTAATTCTAGCCTTTCAAACTTAGACATTGACTTTTTGCCTCAAGGTTCTTATTACAACAATACTAATGTTCGGCATAACAGTGATGTGGATCTATGTGTGCGGCTAAAATCGACTTTTTTTTATGAACTACCAGAAGGAACAACGATAGAAAGATATGGCATAACACCATCAACTTATACTTTTGCACAATATCAATCAGCAATTGGGGATGCACTTAGGACCAAATTTGGATGTGAGAATGTCACTAAAGGAAATAAAGCTTTTGACGTACACTCTAATTCGTACCGGGTAGACGCTGATGTTGTCGCTTGTTTCGAACATCGGCGATATCTTGAAAATGGAGACTATATTGTTGGTACGCAATTTTATTCTGGGGATGGTTTTGAAATCATAAATTTCCCCGAACAACATTATATCAACGGCGTAACGAAAAACACCTCAACTGGCCGGAGATATAAACGAGTTGTCAGGATACTGAAACGACTAAGAAAACAAATGGAAAGCGACGAAGTCGAAGGCATAGATAATATTTCTTCATTCCTTACAGAGTGTTTAGTATGGAATGTTCCTAATGTGTATTTTGGCAATTCAACATATAGTGAAGATACTAAGAACGTCCTTCAATATCTTTATCACAACACTAATGACTCTTCCTTATGTAAGGAATGGGGAGAGGTATCTGATTTGCTTTACTTATTTCATGGTGGGCGTAACTATACCCTTAAAGAAGTAAATTCATTCATTCTTAAAGCATATAATCACGTTTATTCATAAGGAGTGCCCCATGTTCAATATTGACTGGTATGTACGAATTAATGTGTTAATAGGAGTTTTAGTCTTTTGTGCGCAATTTTTTTTTACGGGATTAGACAATTTGTCTTTAATCGACGTACTTAGAAAAGCATTCACTACTACAACAATAGTTTTTATCTTTCATTGCTGCCTTGAAAAGTATCTTTGGAAGCTAAAATGGTTACGGCCTGCTATTGTAAAAGTGCCAAACCTACATGGAACATGGAAAGGTAAACTTCTATCTAGTTGGGTAGATATAAATACAGGAAAAGAATTAGATCCAATTGAGGTAGTCGTATACATAAGGCAAAGTTTCTCATCTGTTAGCATTGAGGTTCATACTGATAAAATGATTAGTACTAGTTATGTAGCAGGATTTAGAACTTCTGATAGCGGTTTGCAGGAATTGTGTTATACGTATTCTAGTAAAGCCCACTTGCCGACAAGAGATACTAATCCATGGCACGATGGAACAACAAAACTAACAATTTATGAAGGAGAGGAAATTCTTCTAAAAGGAGAATATTGGACAGCTAGAAAAACTGTTGGTACGTTAAATATAAAGCGAATATCTAACTCGGTAAAGTGTATTATGCCAATTTCTGATGCTTCGGTAACTCAGCCAGTCTAAAGCATATAAAAGAAAAATCCAACATAGCCGGATTATCAGCCTGCCAATTGCGGCAGGTTTTTTCTATTTATTAGCGCTTCACAAAATAGAACGTTTCAACAGATGCTGGAAAAGAAAGGCATCCGTCAAAGTATGAGCCGTAAAGGGAACTGTCTGGATAACGCCGTGATGGAAACCTTCTTCGGGCTGCTCAAAAGTGAGCTTCTCTACTTGCAGAACTTTGAATCGATCGAACACTTTATTGATGAACTTATCGAATACCTTGATTACTACAACAACCGTCGTATTAAGGCAAAACTAAAGGGCTTGCCGCCCGTTATTCACAGACTGCAAGCCCTCATGGC
>JAEYSJ010000202.1 GCA_023434855.1 Bacillota bacterium
CTCACACTAAATTCAAAGCAGAAGTTTACGTACTGTCCAAAGAAGAAGGCGGCCGTCATACTCCGTTCTTTAACGGTTACCGTCCCCAGTTCTACTTCCGTACCACCGATGTTACCGGTGTGGTAACCCTGCCGGATGGTGTGGAAATGGTAATGCCTGGCGATAATATTCAGATGGCGATCGAACTTATTACCCCGATCGCCATCGAAGAAGGCCTGCGTTTTGCTATCCGTGAAGGCGGCCGTACCGTTGGTGCCGGCGTAGTAACTGCCATCAGCGAGTAAACTTCAACGGCACGAACTGTTTAAAAATTGTCAGATGCTTCCGTATTATAGGCCTAACTTACTGTGATCGACGATTTATCTGCCAAAAGCAGTTTCCGACTTTAAGGCAAATGTTATGTATAAATTGTAATAAACCCGGGAATAAGTATAAAACAGGGGGTATCCCCTGTTTTATTTCTTAGAACTGCGTTTTCTATACCGGATCAAAATTTATAACTTTTCGGAAAGGTGCAACAAGTGGATTACCTGCAATGTAGCCGAAAAGTAATATTTAATTTTCTGGTTGAAAATAAAACGTTTTTCTTATATAATAACATACCTGGACACGTGGACTATTGACAGGCCGATATAAGTGTGCTAGATTATATTAGTGGCATTTTGAAAACGTGTCGTCATATTTATAGGTAAGAGAGGTGTACAGTGATGCGGAATGCGGTCACATTGGCCTGCACTGAGTGCAAACAACGCAATTATCAGACCAATAAGAACAAGAAGAATGACCCCGATAGATTGGAATTTAATAAATACTGCAAATTTTGCAAAAAACATACCTTACACAAAGAAACCAAATAAGGTTTTATAAATGAGAGGCTGTTACCAAATGCCCGGTTAGGGCATTTGGTAACATACTCTAGGCGTAGGGGTGTAGCTCAATTGGTAGAGTAGCGGTCTCCAAAACCGTTGGTTGCGGGTTCGATTCCTGCCGCCCCTGCCAAAAGATTTGTGTTCTATGTTGGTGTTGGCAGTAAGAGACAGGGATGTGAGAATATGGCTGCCCAGGAAACGGCAATCCAAAATAATACCTCCCGCGGGAAGAAATTTTTAAGGGAAGTTAAAGCCGAATTGAAAAAAGTGTCATGGCCTAATAAACAAGAACTACTGTCCTATACGGGTATAGTTTTTGTTTCAGTTGTTGCGGTAGCAATCCTGATTTGGGCGATTGACACTGTATTTACTGAGGCGTTACGAGCTATTATCAAGTAGGCTAAGGGGGTTAAGGGCGTAGTATAGCGTCCTTGTGGCGAGATGGAATCCGAAAAAAATTGGTATGTAATCCATACATATTCCGGGTATGAAAACAAGGTAAAAGCTAATCTTGAAAAAAAAGTCCATTCTATGGCTATGGAAAATGAAATTTTCCGTATATTAGTGCCAATGGAAGATGAAGTAGAAATAAAGGATGGAAAAAAGAAGCTAGCTAAGAAAAAGGTTTTCCCTGGCTATGTATTAGTGGAAATGATAGTGAATGACAGGTCCTGGTATGTAGTGCGTAACACTCCCGGGGTAACTGGTTTTGTCGGCTCTGGAACCAAGCCAATCCCGCTTACTAATTCTGAAGTCAAACACATCCTCAAATCAATGGGAATGGAAGAGACTAAACCGAAGCTTGACATACAGGTCTCACAGCCGGTGCGTATAATTTCCGGTGCGTTTGAAAACTGGACTGCTACTGTGCTGGAAGTTTATCATGACCGCAGCAAGCTAAAGGTACTTGTTAATATGTTTGGACGTGAAACGCCAGTAGAATTAGATTTTTCTCAAGTAGAGAAAATGTAAGATAATATATCTAAAGAAAAAGGCTGTTTTTAAAATGTTCATGCGGCATTTTGGAGCAGGCTTTTTGTGGGAGGGTTATAAACCCGTGCAACCACATTTTACGTGTAAGGAGGTGTAACCAATGGCCAAAAAAGTTGTAAAACTTGTTAAATTGCAAGTTCCTGCTGGTAAAGCTACTCCAGCGCCTCCGGTCGGCCCTGCGCTCGGCCAAGCTGGTGTAAATATCATGGCATTTGTTAAGGAGTTTAATGAAAGAACCGCTAAACAAGCTGGTTTGATTATTCCGGTAGAAATTACTGTATTCGAAGATAGATCATTTACATTTATCACCAAGACTCCTCCTGCTGCCATACTTCTTAAAAAAGCCGCAGGTATTGAAACTGCTTCCGGGGAACCAAACAAGAAGAAGGTTGCCAAAGTATCCCGCGCAAAAGTGCGTGAAATTGCTGAGTCAAAAATGCAGGATCTCAATGCTGCCAATGTGGAAGCAGCTATGCGTATGATTGAAGGCACAGCCCGCAGCATGGGTATCGACATTACTGACTAACAAGGTTCAGGGCCTGTTTGAAAGCCGTTATATAGTAGCAGATGCTAGGTTTTCAGCAGACTCGTTGTGGGAGGATTATCCGTTAAACCACATAGTAAAGGAGTTTGTAAGATGCCAAAACATGGGAAAAAATACGAAGAAGCCGCTAAACTGGTGGATGATGCTAAGCTGTACGATCCGGAAGAAGCGGTAGAAATTGCCAAAAAGACAGCCAGTGCTAAATTTGATGAGACTGTTGAAGTAGCTGTTAAATTGGGTGTCGATCCAAAACATGCTGATCAGCAGGTCCGCGGTGCTGTGGTGTTGCCGTATGGTACTGGTAAGACTAAACGTGTGTTAGTTTTTGCTAAAGGTGAGAAGGCCAAAGAAGCTGAAACCGCCGGCGCCGATTTCGTCGGTGCTGAAGATATGGTGGAAAAGATTCAAGGTGGCTGGGCCGATTTTGATGTGGCTGTTGCTACTCCCGATATGATGGGTATGGTTGGCCGTCTTGGTAAAATTCTTGGCCCAAAAGGCTTAATGCCAAACCCCAAGGTTGGTACTGTGACTTTGGATATAACCAGAGCTATAAATGAGATTAAAGCAGGTAAGATTGAGTATCGTACCGATAAAGCAGGAAATATTCATGCTCCTATTGGTAAGGTTTCTTTTGACAGTGAAAAGCTTCTTAAGAATTTCCAGACTCTGATTGATACATTGATTAAGGTAAAACCCGCTGCAGCTAAGGGGCAATATATGCGGGGCATTACTTTAAGCACTACCATGGGACCTGGCGTAAAAGTCAACCCGTTGAAAGCCCCCGGCAAAAAAGAATAGTATAACGGGTCTAACCGTTTAACATAGGCTGTAGACCGCAGGCATTTATTTAAAGAACCTTTCGATGGTAATTTGAACATCGAGAATGTTCGCCTGCCGAGGCCGGGGATGAAGAAATGGCGTTGTTGTCATTAGCGACCTCCGGTATATACTGCCGGGAGGTCGTTTTTAGTTTCTATAATGTCAGCAGGCTGTTTTGAAATGCTCAGATACGAGGCGCGATGATGATTATGCAGCGCCGCGTACCGGGTTGTACGCAAGCAAATAATCAGAAGAGCAACGAAGTAGATGGGCGTTTAAAAACTGACTGCCAAAAGGAGGTGGATTTGATGGCTGTAACATCTGAAAAACAAGCAGTAGTAGCTGAGTTAAAAGAAAAACTGTCTAATACCAAAGGCGCTGTATTAACTAATTATCGTGGTCTTACTGTGGCGCAGGACACTAAATTACGCCGTACATTTCGGGAGGCTGGTGTCGAGTATCATGTTATTAAAAATACAATGACACGTATTGCTGCCAACGAATTAGGTATTCAGGGTCTGGACACATATCTTGAAGGACCTACGGCAATTGCTCTGTCGTATACTGATCCTGTTGCTCCGGCCAAAGTTATTTCTAATTTTGTTAAGGAAAATAAACTTCAGGCGTTGGAAGTTAAAGCTGGTTTGGTTGAAGGTAAAGTTATTGATGCCAATGGCGTTAAAGCATTGGCAAGTTTGCCGCCGAAAGAAGTACTTATTGCCAAAATGCTGGGCAGCATGCAATCACCAATTGCAGGCCTTGTCAATGTACTTCAAGGTTCTATCCGCAATCTGGTATATGCGCTTGAGGCAGTGCGGAAACAAAAAGAATCAGCATAAACTTGTATGCAAATTAAATCTGTATAATCAATTCCTAACTAAGTTGAGTAAATACTAAATTTTGAGAAAGAATTATGGGGGTAAATAAAATGACTAAAGAAGAAATTATGCAAGCGATTGAGAGCATGACTGTTCTCGAATTATCTGAACTGGTAAAAGCTTTGGAAGAAAAATTCGGTGTATCCGCTGCCGCTCCTGTAGCCGTAGCCGCTGCTCCTGCAGCCGGCGCTGCTGCTCCTGCTGCTGCTGAAGAGCAAACTGAATTTGATGTTATTCTTACTAGTGCCGGTGCAGCCAAAATCAACGTTATCAAAGTTGTGCGTGAAGTTACCGGACTTGGCCTCAAAGAAGCCAAAGAACTGGTTGATGGCGCTCCCAAACCCGTTAAAGAAAAAATTGCCAAGGCTGATGCTGAAGCCCTTAAAGCCAAACTTACTGAAGCTGGCGCCTCTGTCGAAGTTAAGTAATTATAGTAATCGCTGTTAAAAGAGAGTTCAGATTGAACTCTCTTTTAATTTTTCATAATAATTTCTTGACAAAGTGTAACGATTATGATAATATTTCGTAATGCAGTACATATTTTTTGGAGAAATATATTTATAATGATATTTAAGGTATAATTTTATGATTGGCAGGAAATAGTAATATAATGGAGGCCGAGACACTCTCTAACACGCGGCTGAAAAAGGCAAGGTCTTACCTGACTTGAAGAACCTTGCTTATTTTCTTATTTGTTTTTGATGGTAAATATAGGTATATTCTAAGTTTGTTCAAAATGGGCTAAGGGGTGAAGGATTTAATGTTCAATCCTGTTCCGGTGGGCAAAAGGGTTAGATATAGTTATGCGAAAATTAAAGAAGTACTGGACATGCCTAACCTTATCGAGATTCAGAAAAACTCATATAGTTGGTTTCTTAAGGAAGGGCTTCAGGAAATTTTTCATGATATTTCGCCTATCCAGGACTTTACGGGGAATTTAGTCCTTTCTTTTGAAAATTTCACGCTAGGTGAACCAAAATATCAGGTCGAAGAATGTAAAGAGCGGGATGCCACATATTCCGCCCCTTTGCGCGTTAATGTCCGCTTGATTAATCGTGAGACCGGTGAAATTAAAGAGCAGGAAGTATTTATGGGTGATTTTCCGTTGATGACGGATAATGGCACATTCATAATCAATGGTGCTGAACGGGTTATTGTCAGCCAATTAGTACGTTCGCCAGGGGCATACTATGGAGAAACTATTGATACCAGTGGCAAGAAATTATATAACGCTACTGTCATTCCTAATCGCGGCGCGTGGTTGGAATTGGAAACGGACTCGAATGACGTTATATCGGTACGTGTTGACCGTACCCGTAAGCTTCCGGTTACTGTGCTGATTCGTGCTTTGGGTTATGCTTCAAACGGAGTTATTGCCGAATTATTTGATGATGATGTACGTATCCGGGCTACTTTGGAACGGGACAATACCGATTCTAAAGAAGAGGCTCTTGTAGAGATATATAAAAGGTTGCGCCCCGGTGAGCCGCCTACAGTAGAAAATGCCACGCAGCTTTTAGAATCTTTGTTTTTTGATCCGAAACGCTATGATTTAGCAACTGTAGGACGATATAAACTGACTAAGAAATTAGGATGGCGGCGACGCCTAATGGGTAAGACCCTCAATCAGCATATTGTTAACAACGAGACAGGCGAAATTATTGTTCCTGAAGGCACGGTAATTGAGGAAAAGATACTTGATAAGCTTGATGAAAGTGGTGTCTTTGCCGGTGACAAACTAATAGAAGTCAAAGTACGGCAGAAAGACGGCTCAGCAATAAAAATGATATGTAATCCTACACTGCCGTATACTCACCGTACTATTACACGAGAAGACATTATTGCAGTCATAAACTACCTGCTC
>JAEYSJ010000335.1 GCA_023434855.1 Bacillota bacterium
GAAAAACTAAGTAAGATTAAAGATGAGGCAGGTGCTAAAAAAGGCGTATCGGTAAGTGTCAGCATCGGCAGCAGTAAATTCACTTCCGAGCAGACGGTACACAGCGAAACGGTCAATACCTCTGACATCACCGCAGGCGGCACTGTGACCATCAAGGCCACCGATGGCGATGTGAACCTCAGTGGCGTTAAACTCGATGCTAAGGATCTTACGATAACAGCCGCAGACAATATTAATATTGATGCAGCTCAAAACAAATTGCAAATAGACACCAATACTAGTTCCTCCTCCTGGGCAGTGGGAGCTAGTCTTGGAACCAACACCAGTTACTTTGCCAATGTCAGCAAAGGCAGCGGTAAGGAAAACCAGGACACAGTTACGCAAGTAGGCAGCCTGTTAAATGCCGATGGCACGGTACAACTGGTAACAGGCAAAGACCTTACCATTAGCGGCTCCCAGGTAAAAGGTGGAAGCATCCTGGCCGATATCGGCGGCGATCTCAACATTGTCAGTCTGCAGGATACAGACGACTATATTGCGAAAAACAAAAATAGCGGCATTGGCGTTAGCACCGGCCCAAGCGGCGGCGTTACCGGCTCCTATAATCAGGGTAAAACTAACTCTACCTACGCCAGTGTAACCGAGCAAGCAGGTATCTTCGCCGGAGAAGGTGGCTTCGACATCACGGTTGGCGGCAATACCGACCTGAAAGGTGCGGTCATTGCCAGCGACGCTACTCCAGATAAAAACAAGCTCTCTACGGATACACTGACCTTTAGTGGTATTGAGAACAAGGCCGAGTACAGCGCAAGCAGTACGGGAGTCAATCTGGATACCAGAAAAACAGCAGACGCCAAAGATGCCGGACTTACCCCTGCTATTGGCACAAAAGCAACAGGCGATGCCGACAGTATAACGAAGTCAGCTATAGCAGAAGGCACAATTGAAGTACGCAATGGCGATACCAATCTAAACAACCTCAGTCGTGATACAGCTAATTCATTGAATGCCTTAGGTAAGATCTTTGATAAGAAGACGGTGGCAGAGCAGCAGGAATTAGCGAAAGTCTTTGGCGAAGTAGCGTACAAAATAGTCGGAGATATTGCCCAAAAACATCAAGAAAAAGCCTATATAGCAAATTCGTTAGCTGATAGTTATGAAAAACAGGCACAAGAATACCGAGATGCTGGAGAACTAGAAAAAGCTGCAGAAAGTGAAAAACTAGCAACTCAATATAAAGAAATTGGTCAAAAATCTTCCTCTTGGAATGAGGGAGGAACTAGTATAACTGCGCTTCATGCTTTGGTTGGGGGACTCATGGCAGAAATGGGTGGAGGTAGTTTTGCATCTGGCGCTGTTGGCGCAGGAGCTACCGAAGCAAGCCGTAATTTGCTAAAAGACTTAGAACCTGATTTACAGCAATGGGGTGGCGCAATAATCGGTGCAGCAGCAGCGGAAACTGTAGGTGGTAATGCACAAACTGGAGCATCTACAGCAGTATCGGGAACTGCTAATAATGATCTTGCTCATGGTATTGCTGGAGTAGGCAAAGGCGTATATGATGGTATATGTGCCGATATTAAAGGACTAGCAGAGACATTCAGTAATCCCTTAGATGCTATAGGGGCTGTGAAAGATGTTGCTGTAGCAATATATGAGTTAGGGAAAGATCAAGGTTTTGGAGCAGTATTTGCTGAATTAGGAACTGCTTTAAGCGGTGATAGTGTAAATAAATATAACGCTATACAAAATGCTTATGCCTCCGGTGAAATAGACGAGAATACACGAGATTATCGTTTAGGTAACTTGGCTGGAGAGCTAGCTTACCTTATCGCGACGACCGTTCCATCCCCTGAAAAGCTCGCTATTAATCCTGGAATTATTAGCAAGCTAGATAAAGTAACGGCACTTAAGAAAACAAGTGCCGTATTAGACGAAGGTAAAGAATTAATTACTTTACCTGAGTTGGTAGTTACAGGGGAAAAAATCAAAAAGATTGAAGTAACTGGGGAAGCACGCAAATACTGGACTCAAGCAACTGAACATAACGGAATCAAAGTTTATCAGAGAAATGATCTAATCAACCCAAATTTCGTAGATGGAAGAGGAAGGACAAATCTTCAAAGAATGGAGCAAGGACTTGCTCCCATTGGACCTGATGGCAGCCCTATTAATTTGCATCATATGACACAAACTAACGACAGTGCTATAGCAGAAATAACTCAGTCGTTCCATCAAGAGAATACAAAAGTAATTCATATCAATCCTAATACAATTCCATCTGGCATTGATAGAAATGAATTTAACAAATGGAGAAGTGATTATTGGAAAAATAGAGCAAATGATTTTAAATAAGGAGAGATAAAAGTGAGTTCACAAGATTATAATAGAGCGGCAAATTTGATAAACGAAAACCCAAATCTGGCTGATTTTGTTGGTGGTTGTAATGAAACATTAATAAAAGAGGCTGAAGAAAAGTTAAGTTTATTATTTCCACAACTATATAAAAATTTTTTACTTAAATATGGTGCAGGTAATTTTGGCTCAGAGGAAATATATGGTATTGTTAAAAGTGACTTTGATAATTCCGGAATTCCGGATGCTATTTGGTTTACGTTAAAGCAAAGAAGAGAAATAAGTTTACCTAGCAATTTGTTGATCATTTATCACACAGGTGGAGAAGAAATGTTTTGTTTGGATTTCCATAGGCGGTCTGAATCATTGGAGCCTGCTGTAGTATCCTATTTGATTGGCGTAGAGGAAAACCATCAAATATATAATGTAATTGCAAATGATTTTGGTGAATTTTTATTGCAAAGAATTTATTTGGAGTTGGGTATGGCATAAGATAAACGAGGTCGGTGGACGTAAAAATCCGCTGACCTCTCTTTGTATTTCAAGTGTCGTCTGGTGATACCGCCACAGTCCTTACATTTCATCAAATCTCCCATACAAGGTACATCAGAGTGGCAATTTGGACATTTTCTCACATTATTGAGAATCGCGGGGACGGTTCTGTTGATTCGAGAAATGGTAGGTGCTAAAATGTAATTGAGGTGACCAGTAATGGCTAGACAAGCACGGGAAAAAAGCAAAAGTGGAATATACCATATATTATTACGCGGTATAAATAGGCAGGTAATATTTGAGGATAGCGAAGATAAATTGAAATTCTTAGAATGTTTGTGTCACTACAAAACCGTATGTGACTATGAGCTCTATGGATATTGTCTTATGGATAATCACGTTCATTTACTTATAAGAGAAAGTAAAGAAGATATTGGAATCATTATGAAAAGAATAGGAGTGTACTATGTAGCCTGGTATAATCGCAAATATAAGCGATGCGGACACTTGTTTCAAGACCGTTTTCAAAGTGAGGTCGTAGAAGATGAGGCCTATCTGCTAGTGGTATTACGATATATTCATCAGAATCCAGTAAAAGCTGGCATAGTGGAGGATATGGCTGATTATGGGAGCAGCAGTTATTGTGAATATATTAATACGAGTCGACTAATTGACTCCGAATTTATATTAGGGATATTGTCAAAGGACAAAGAGCAAGCACGTAAAAGTTATATCAAATTTATGGATGACACAGGAGAAAATGATAAATGTCTTGAGCATGAAGAACACATAGCATTAAGCGATGAAGAAGTAAGAGCGCTAATCAAAAAGTCGGCAAGTGTGGACACGGCAATAGAAATACAGACCATGAAAAAAACAAAAAGAGATGAACTCCTAAGAGAAATCAAAAAGATAGAAGGAATATCGACACGACAAATAGCAAGATTAACTGGAATAAGTCAAAGTGTAGTTGTCAGGGCATAAGGGAGAATAAATGAATCAAGAGAACCGTCCCCGCGAGTTTCCTCCAAAAGCATTGAATAGTGCCGGTTTTGATGTTTCGAATAAAGAACTTCCTGAAAAAGATGTGTTAGCTTCAGTGGCAAAAGCAACAAATGCCGATTATGTAATCGCTATGGAAGTTTCTCAATTAATAACTACGCGGCACTTGAGCTTTTTCCAATCGAAAGTTGTAACTAAGGCGAAATTACGCTACAAGTTCTACAATGCGGTACAAGACAAAGTAATCTCATTTCAGGTAACGGGAGAGTCTGAAAACAAAACAGTATTTGGTGATGTGGGTTATAAAGACCCGATTACCAAAGCCCTAAATCAGGCAATGGACAGTGCAAACGAAAAAATAATGAACAATCTATAAGATCAGGA
>JAEYSJ010000216.1 GCA_023434855.1 Bacillota bacterium
ATCCTGGACAAAGAAATGGGCGAAGAGGAACTGTTGTATCGGAATCAAGAGGATTATGTCAGTAAATACCGGACAGTCATTGAATATTTTGATGCTGTAAAAATAGCGCTTACCGCAACTCCGGCCCTCCATACCACAGAAATTTTCGGCACTCCTGTTTTTAACTATACCTATCGTGAAGCCGTCATTGAAGGCTATTTGGTTGATCATGATGCCCCCCATACCCTGAAAACCAAGCTGGCCATGGAAGGCATTCGTTATTGCAAAGGTGATATTGTTGCCTTATATGATCCGGTTACTGGAGAAATTACCAACAGTCATGAACTGGAAGACGAACTGAATTTTGATATTGAAAGTTTTAACCGGAAAGTTATTACCGAATCATTTAATAAAACGGTGTTAGAGGAAATTGCCAAATATATCAACCCGGACGGTCAGGGCAAAACTTTAATTTTTGCCGTGGATGATGCTCATGCCGATCTGATTGTCAAACTTCTGAAAGTAATCTATCAGGAATATGGCGTAGATCGGGATGCCATTATGAAAATCACCGGTTCGGTGGCTGGCGGCAACAAGAAGAAAGTACTGGAAGCCATTAAAAAGTTTAAAAATGAGAAATATCCCAATCTTGTTGTTACCGTTGACTTGCTGACAACTGGAATTGACGTTCCTGAAATATCCACCCTGGTGTTTATGCGCCGGGTAAAGTCAAGAATTCTGTTTGAACAGATGTTAGGCCGGGCAACCCGCCTATGTTCCGATATTGATAAGACACACTTTGAAATCTTTGACCCGGTAGGTGTGTACGAATCCTTAGAACCGTTAAGTACCATGAAGCCGGTAGTGGCCAATAAAGGTGCTACCTTTGCCGATCTGATCAACGGGCTGGAAGTGCTGGAAACCGAAGCCCAAAAGAAAAATCAGCTTGACCTGATTATCGCTAAGCTGCAGCGAGCCAAACGAAAAGTCAACAGCCAGCTGCTGGAACATTTTATTGACTTATCAGGCGGGCAAAATCCAGCCCAATTTATTGAAACCCTGCAAACGCTGACCATCGAGAAGGCTCAAGACCATATCCTGGAGCATAAACGCCTGTTCGAACTTCTGAATGAAGGTGGCTATCATCCGGGAAGAGCGACAGTTGTATCCTTTAAGGAAGACGAACTGCTCTATCATACCAGAGGCTATGGCAATGCCCAAAAACCGCAAGACTATTTGGAAGAATTCAAACGTTTTGTTGAAGACAATAAAGATAAAATTTCTGCGTTGAATATTGTCTGCACCAGACCCAAAGAGCTTACACGCGAGACTTTAAAAAGTCTAAAACTGGAGCTTGACCGTAATCGATTTACTGAGGTTCAACTCAATTCAGCCTGGAGAGAGATCCGGAATGAAGAGATTACGGCTGATATTATTACCTTTATTCGTCGGCTAACGCTGGGCTCACCCTTGATTAGCCACGAACAGCGAATCAAAAATGCTGTGAATAAGCTTAAGCAGAATCATCGCTTTAGTAAAATGGAGCTGGACTGGCTGGGACGGATTGAAAAGCATCTTTTGCATGAAAGCATTCTGGCGGTCGACACCTTTGAAACCGGCGCATTCAAATCAAAGGGCGGGTACAAAGTTATCAATAAAGTTTTTAGCAATAAATTGGAAGAAATTATCGCAGAACTTAATGATTATCTATATGACGATTGGAGCGCATAACGAGTGACAAATCAAGAAATCGTAGCCAAGCTGTGGAACTTATGCAACGTCCTGCGAGATGATGGCATCACCTATCATCAGTACGTGACGGAGCTTACTTATATTCTTTTTCTAAAAATGGCTAAAGAGACCGATACCGACAGTCAAATTCCTGCCGAGTACCGCTGGGATAAGTTGGCAGGACAACAAGGAACAGACCTAAAGAAATTCTATAACAGGCTGCTGAATGATTTAGGAGAAAATAGTACCGGCAGAGTCCGGGAGATTTATTCAGGAGCCCGCTCGAATATTGAAGAGCCGAAGAATCTGGAAAAGATCATTAAATCCATTGATGATCTGGACTGGTTTTCGGCGAAAGAAGAGGGGCTTGGCAACCTCTATGAGGGACTGTTAGAGAAAAACGCCAACGAAAAGAAATCCGGGGCAGGTCAGTATTTTACCCCGCGAGTCTTGATTGATATTATGGTAAAACTCATAAATCCCAAGGTGGGCGAAGTTTGCAATGATCCTGCCTGTGGCACATTTGGCTTTATGATTGCTGCTGACCGGTATATCAAAGATCAGACTGACGGCTTGCTGGATTTGCCGGTAGATGTGCAGCTATTCCAGAAACAAAAGGCCTTCACTGGCTGCGAACTAGTACATGACACCCATCGTCTGGCGCTTATGAATGCCATGCTGCATGATATCGAAGGTGAAATCGTATTGGGAGATACCTTGTCCAATGCAGGTAAGAGTATGAAAGGCTATGACGTCGTGCTCACCAATCCGCCGTTTGGCACCAAGAAAGGCGGCGAGCGCACGAACCGCGACGATTTAGTCTATCCTAGTTCCAATAAGCAGTTAAACTTTCTCCAACATATTTATCGTTCGTTAAAGTCTGATAATCAGGCACGGGCGGCTGTGGTGCTGCCCGATAACGTACTGTTTGCTGACGGGGACGGAGCCAATATTCGTGAGGATCTGATGGATAAATGTAACCTGCATACTATCCTCAGATTACCTACCGGGATTTTCTATGCCCAGGGAGTAAAGACCAATGTATTATTCTTTACCCGGGGTGCTACTGACAAAGGGAATACCAAGCAAGTCTGGGTCTATGACTTACGCACCAACATGCCCAGTTTTGGCAAGACCACGCCGCTTAAAGTGGAGCATTTTGCTGGATTCATGCAGGCCTATACTGCCCAAGATCGTTCCTCTGTTCAGGACGAACGCTGGAACCTGTTCACTAGGGAGCAGATCACCGAAAAGGGTAACAGCCTGGATGTTGGCCTAATTCGTGATGACAGTGTACTCGACTATGAAGACCTGCAGGACCCGATAGAAAGCGGCGAGGAAGTAGTTGCTCAATTGGAAGAAGCCGTTGACCTCATTCTGAGTGTCGTCAAAGAACTGAAAAGTCTGGGCGGTGGCAAGTAATGGCGAAGAAAGAAAAGCTGTCGCTGTCGCCGGAGGAACTACTGGAGCAGGCTTTAGTTAAAGAAGAGGAGCAGCCTTATGCTGTGCCGGGTAATTGGGTGTGGACTAGGTTGGCAAGTTTGGTAAATATACACAGAGGCGTTTCATTCACAAAGAATGATGCAAAACTTAAAAAAGAAAATACTACTTGTCTAATTTTACGTGGTGGAAATATAAATGATGGAAAGCTAATATTCGATGATAATATTTATGTGAGTAAATCTTTAGTAAAAGAAGTACAGTTATTGAAAAAAAACGATATTATTATTGTTGCATCTACTGGCAGTACTAAAGTTATCGGAAAAGCGGCAATATCTGAAGAAAATTATGCAGATGTTGCATTTGGAGCTTTTATTACATTAGTAAGAGTTAAAGAGGATTTAAATCAAAAGTTTGTTGCCTTTTATTTTCTAAGTGAAATGTATAGAAGCTTAATTAGAAAATATGCAAAAGGTGTCAATATAAATAATATTAAGAACGAGCACATTTTATTTATGCCATTCGTTCTTCCCCCGCTCCCCGAACAGCAACGAATCGTTGCTGTAATCGAATCTCTTTTCGAAAAGCTCGACCGCGCCAAAGAACTGGCCCAAACCGCTCTAGACTCCTTTGAAAACAGAAAATCTGCTATATTGCATAAAGCCTTCACCGGGGAACTGACCAGAAAGTGGCGTGAGGAGAATACTTCAGAGCATAATAAGTTATTGGAAGTTATATTGGAATTTTATACAAATTCTTCAAAACTTAAAGATATAAGTATAATTAAAGAGTTTCAGGGAAAGGCCTCTGTTCTTAAAAACATTAAAAATAGTAAATGGTATAAGTGTCATATAGGGGCAATTGGAATAGTTTGTAATGGCAGTACCCCATCCCGAAAAGTTTTAAAATACTGGGGAGGCGAGATTTCTTGGGTTAGTTCTGGGGAGGTCCGGAACAATGTTATAAACTATACAAATGAAAAAATCACGACTGAGGGATATAATGCATCATCAGTAAGGATGTTGAATAAAGGTTCGATTCTTATTGCTATGATTGGAGAAGGTAAAACACGGGGGCAAACCGCGATATTAAATATTGATGCAACTATTAATCAAAATATCGCAGCTATAGATTTAAGTCACAAATGTGTGATTTCAAAATTTGTTTGGTATTGGTTGCAATATCAATATGAAAATAATCGTCAAGTAGGAAACGGCTCTGGCCCAAAAGCACTTAATTGTCATAAAATCCGAAATTTGGATTTTATTCTTCCCCCTCTTCTAGAACAACAAGAAATCGTCCGTATTCTCGATAACCTCCTGGAAAACGAGCAAAAAGCCAAAGATCTGTGTGATGTGATCGATAAAATTGACCATATGAAAAAATCCATCCTAGCCCGTGCTTTCCGAGGCGAGCTGGGTACTAACAATCCTGCTGAAGAAAGCGCTCTAGGGTTGTTGAAAGAAGTGCTGAAGGCTAAGGCTTAACCGTAAAAGGTATGTGGGGGATAATTTTAGGGAATTGGTAGAAGAGGATTGATGCACATGTCAGGCAAATTAATTCGCTTATTCTTAACTGATGGTCAGCCCAATGGGTTGCGGACAGTTGAAATTTCCAATATGACCATTCATGGAACGATTTTTCCCCGGACGCAATTAGATGGTTTTATGAAGCGGGAGGCGGCTAATAAACCGGGGGTGTATATGCTCATTGGTCAGGACGAGCAGGATCTGGAAACTATTGCTTTATACATTGGACAAGGCGACCCGGTGTTGCCACGGTTACGGGATCATGCCCGGAACAAGGAGTTTTGGACCGAGGCTATCGTTTTTTCTTCGAAAGATGATTATCTAACCAAAACCCAGGTTAAATATCTGGAGGCAGACTTGTATGCCCTAGCGAAGGAAGCATATAGGGCCAAACTGGATAATACGCAAGCACCGACCAGGCCGAACATCTCGGAAGTGGATAAAGCCGAAGTCAATCAGTTCCTAGAGGCCATTAAACTGCTGCTATTGGCACTAGGCCGAGATATTTTAGAACCAAGGATCTTAACCGAAGCAAATACGGGCGTATCGGAAACCATATTTGAGTTGAAAAATAAGAATGCCTTTGCCCGTATGGCAGTTATCAATAATAAGTATGTGGTGCTCAAAGGCTCTACCGCTGTCCGCGAAAATCGGCGTTCTATAGCCCCGTTCCTGGTTAAACTTCGTCAAGATCTGGTGGATACTGGTATTATGGTTGAGACTGATGAAGAACTTTATACATTTATGCAGGATGCCACCTTTAATAGCCCAAGTTACGCAGCAGCGGCAATCGTGGGCGGTGCTGCCAATGGGCGGAGATTATGGAAGTACAACGGTAAGGCATTAAGAGAGTGGGATAATGAAATAGTAGATATCTGTGAAGATGACGATTAACAAAAGCTCTAAAAATTTCTTAACAAAGGATTTATTATAAAAGAACGCCTAAAGTAAGCCAGTTCCGCTTACTTTAGGCGTTCTTTTCTTTCAGCTATCCTTTAATCCATCTCTTCCCGCTTCCAAATCCCATGCTTATACAGCACAACCTCTCAATCAAGGCAATTTCTTTTTTATTTCCTCGGGCAGATTATACTTCTCATTATCCTCCCGAATGGCCTATTTACCTTCTTTTCGGATTATCAGATAAGCCAGCTAAATAATCTAATGACACATTAAAATACTCTGCTAAAGCCGTAGCCATATCAAGTGGAGGAAGTCGATCACCTTTCTCCCAATGGCTTACGGTTTGCTTTGTGACACTAAATTTTGCTCCTAATTGTTCAAGTGTTAAATTATTTTGTTGTCTCAGGTCTCTTAATCTTTTACAAAAAATTTCGTGTAAAAACATTAGAATACTCCTTGACAGTCAACTGAAAGTTGACTAGAATAAACATAGGCATTGAGTCAACTTTTAGTTGACAGACAAAAGGTTTATAAAGTAGGAAGAGGGTTGAACTAGAATATATAACGATGATTTATAAGAGCAAGTGACCTTATTCCGATTACTCCATCTCTTCCCGTTTCCGAATCCCATGCTTATACAGCACAAACTCCTCAATCAAAGCAATTTCCTTTTTGACTTCCTCGGGCAGGTTATATTTCTCATTATCTTCGCGAATGACTGGTACAGGTTTGGCTTCCGTGAAAAATT
>JAEYSJ010000310.1 GCA_023434855.1 Bacillota bacterium
ATACAGCTGATAACGGGATCGAAGTATTTAAAACTACTGCTGAAGTTGTAATCCAAAGCATAACTGATATTTGCAAAGCCAAAAAGGACTTAGAGGAACAAGAAAAAGACCTTAAATACCAACTTAAAGATGCTATGGAGCGGCATGATATCAAGTCATTCAATAATGATGTATTAAAAATTACTTATATTGCAGCTACCAAAGCCGTTACAGTGGATTCTAAGAAACTCAAAGCACAATACCCGCAAATAGCGGCTGAATGCTCCAAAATCTCCCCAAAAGCAGCATATGTGAAAGTCGAGTTGCAATAATGGCTGCTGAAAAACAATTTGAAAACAAAGTTAAAAGGTTTCTTTGCTCAGTGGGTGTTTATCCCGCTGGAACTCCAAAATCAAAAATGCCCGTAAAATGCCAAGGATGGTTTACAAAAATTTGGGGCGGTGGGTTTCAAAAATCAGGTATACCGGATTTAATTTGCTGCGTTAACGGCATATTCATTGCTCCTGAATTAAAAGCGTCAGACGGAAGCGCCTCTGATCTTCAAAAATTAAATGTTTCAGTAATCAATGAATCTGGTGGTATTGGAATTGTTTTATACCCTGATGGCTTTGATAACTTTAAAAAATTGATCCTGGGGGTGATAGATTGCAATTCTCACATAGCCGCGTTGAATGCTCTGAAAAATGCCCATTCAAGTACAAAATGCGCTATCTGGACAAAGTAAAGGCTTTGCCGTGGACCCCAAAAGGACCGGACGTATATGGAGCAACTAACTCCTTAATTATTGGTCAAGCCCTTCATACCGGTATTGAAAAAGACACTACAACGGCCATTAAAGAATACTTTGCCAGTTATCCGGTTATTACGGATCATCACATTGATGAAGCAATGAAGCTTGAATATTTGTTGCCGAAGGTCAAAGAAGTCCTCCCTGCCGGTCAATATGAAGTACAGATAATGACTAGTGATTATATCGGTTTTATTGACCTTCTTTCATCAAATGGCGATTCAACATATGACATTTACGATTTCAAGTATTCAAACAATGTGAAAAACTATCTCCATAGTCAGCAGCTACACTTGTACAAATACTTTTATGAGAAAATGACTGGTAAAAAAATTAGAAACCTATATTTCGTATTTGTTCCAAAGGTTCAGATTAAACAAAAGAAAACTGAAGACCTGCGCCAGTACCGGGAACGTATCAAATCTGAACTAGAAAAAGCTGAATTGAAAATTGTTCCAATTGAGTTTGATGTATCAAAAGTAATTGATTTCATGACCGGTGTAAAACGTTGCTTAGAGTTAAAAGAATTTAGTAAGAAACCGAATTTCTTATGTGACTGGTGCGAGTACCAAGAATTTTGTGAAAAGGGATGGGATTATATGTTATTACCTGAAAACAAGAGAAGAAATGTTGATACGATTGAGAAAAAGGTTGTTTGGTTGTATGGTGCGCCATTCAGTGGTAAGACCTATCTTGCAAATCAATTTCCTGATCCGTTAATGCTCAATACTGACGGCAATATCCGCTTTGTTGATTCTCCATACATTGCCATTAAAGACATTGTTAGAGTGGAAGGACGCATAACCAAAAAGACTCTTGCCTGGGAAGTTCTGAAAGATGCCATTGCCGAGTTGGAAAAAAAGCAAAATGATTTTAAAACCATTGTCGTTGACTTGCTGGAAGACACTTATGAACATTGCCGAGTTTACATGTATGGTCAAATGGGCATCACGCATGAATCTGATGATAGTTTCCGGGCATGGGATAAGGTTAGAAGCGAATTTCTAAATACGCTAAAGAGGCTTATGAATTTGGATTATGAAAACATCATCCTCATTAGCCACGAAGACACCTCAAAGGATATTACCAAAAAGGGCGGGGACAAGGTCACTTCCATCAAGCCCAACATTAATGATAAATGCGCCAATAAAGTCGCAGGTATGGTTGATATTGTCGCAAGGGTTATTGCTGATGGTGACGTTAGAACCCTTAGTTTTAAGACGAATGAGGTTATATTTGGTGGTGGCCGGTTAATGGTAGCAGCCAAAGAAATTCCCCTCAACTATGATGAGTTGATCAGAGTTTATGAGGAAGTGAATTCCTCTAAGAAAGAAAAAGCACCGGTTCAAGCTGCTCCAGCACAAAGAAGTCGTAAAAGGGCTGAAGCGGCACCAGAGCAGAAGGAGCAAACTGAACCTGTTACCAGTGTTTCGGTACCTATTGAAGTGAAAGAAGCTGTACCAGTTGAAGCTGAAGTTGTGAGTGAACCTCCTGCGGAAGCTGCCCCTAGAAGAACTCGGAGAACTAGAGCGTAAAAATATTTCGTGGAGAGGATGAAGAAAAATGGCTAGAAAAAGAAAAACACCTAAAACCCCTGCAGGTCCGAAGTTTGAATATGCGCCTGAATCAGTTTTGATTCTTGCTGCTAGAATGATAGACCAATATCATAACCGCCTGTCTGAAGCTAAAATTTCTTATGTCATGCGGAATGGAACTTGGAAAAAGAAAGGTGATACCGTTGACGCTGATGTTTCCGTGATCAGTGCAGCTAACCGGTTTGAATTGGATAAGCAGTTCAGAATTACAATTAATGCTGATATTTGGCTCAATGCTGATGATAAAACCAAGGCCTATATTTTGGACAAGCAACTTTCCCGGTGCGCGAAGGAAGAAACAACTAATGGTGATGTTAAATGGTCCACTCGCGATTATTATTTAAAGGAATTTCCTTCGCTGATTGAGCGTCACGGCTTTATAACAGAAGAATTACGACAATTAGATCAAGTTATGAAACATACTGCAGGGGGTAAATAAAATGGCTATAGATTTTTCAAAGTTTGATAAGGCGATTGACACCGAGGGATTAAAAAAAGACGTTGCTGAAGCTGCTGAAGGCAACGGAGGCACTAGAAAAGAAGTTCCTCACGGAACATATGAGGTCAAGATTGAAAAACTTGAACTTGGTGAAAGCAAAAAAGGCGATCCAATGTTTGTCTGCTGGATGCGAATCCTCAATCATCCTGAATATGCAAAATCAATGTTGTTTATGTATCAGGTCATTACTCAGGGGTTCCAAATTCATATTGCAAATGAATTTTTACGCAGTTTGGATTCAGGAATTGAAATTGAATTTCAGTCATACGCCCAATACGCACAGCTGCTAATGGATGTAGCTGAAGCCATTGACGGAGAGCTAGAATATGCAGTCGAATATGGAGAAAACAAAGGTTTTAGTACTTTCAAAATCAATGAAGTATTTGACGCTTAACTGACTGCTGTAAAGGGATGTTGAAATATACATCCCTTTATTTTAAACATTTTGGAGGGAGGGAAATTCATGCTTTTCTATGACTTTGAAGTTTTCAAATATGATTGGTTAGTTGTAATAATTGACGTGATCAATAAACGCGAACATGTTGTTGTGAACGATCCCGACATGCTTCAGTCAATATATGAAGCCAACAAGAAGAATATTTGGGTTGGTTATAACAGCCGCCATTATGACCAATGGATTTTAAGAGCAATTCTTTGTGGGTTTAATCCAAAAGAATTAAATGATCACATTATTATTAAGAATAAACCGGCTTATCAATATTCAAGTCTTTTAAATAAAATTTCACTTAATAACTTTGATGTAATGACTGTTCAAACCGGTCTGAAGTCTTTAGAAGGCTTCATGGGCAATGATATTAAAGAATCCAGTGTACCCTTCAACATTGATCGAAAGTTGACGCTTGAAGAGATTGAGGAAACAGTTAAATATTGCCGCCATGATGTAGAGCAGACCCTAGATGTATTCATACAGCGGAAGGATGAATTTGACGCGCATATGGGATTAGTAAGATTGGCGTGTAATGGTAATCCTCTTGACTTATCCCTAATATCAAAAACTAAGGTTCAATTATCAGCCCATATACTTGATGCCCGTAAACCGCTAAATTCAAGGGATGATGAGTTTGAAATATCATTCCCGCCAACGATGCAAATTGAAAAATACCGGGATGTTGTTAGGTGGTATGAAAACCCGCTAAACCGCGACTATGAAAAGGTCCTTAATATTGCTATTGCCGGTGTGCCGCATGTGTTCGCCTGGGGTGGCATTCATGGGGCGATACCTCAATATTCAGGTGAAGGTATTTTTCTAAATGTTGACGTTGCCAGTTATTACCCTACGCTAATGATTGAATACGGGTTTGGCAGCCGCAATATGTCAAACCCGGATAAATACAAAGAAATCTATCACCAGCGTCTAAAATATAAGGCTGAGAAAAACCCTTTAGCTAATCCTTTAAAGATCGTTTTAAACGGTACTTACGGCGCCATGAAGGACAAAAACAACAACCTATATGATCCCAGACAGGCCAATAATGTCTGCGTAGGTGGTCAATTGCTTCTGTTAGACCTGATTGAAAAACTCGAGCCGCATTGCCAAATCATTCAATCAAATACTGACGGTATCCTGGTTAAACTCAATAGTATTGATGATTATGATTTGATCGATGATATTGCCTATGAGTGGGAATGTCGTACCAGGATGCAGCTTGAATTTGACCTATATCAAAAGATATTCCAAAAGGACGTTAATAACTATGTGATTGTTGACTTTGACGGTAAATACAAGAGCAAGGGCGCATATGTGAAAGAATTAAGCGATCTTGACTATGATTTACCAATACTTAATGAAGCGGTCATAAATTACATGGTTAAGCGTATACCGGTTGAAGAGACAATCAGCAATTGCAATCGAATCAAAGAATTTCAAAAAATCGTTAAAGTTAGTAGTAAATATTCGCATGCTTTATATAATCCAACCATAACAGAAGAGAAGATCAATGGTAAAAAAGTTAAAGTCTTTACCGGCGGCCAGGTTCAAAAAGATAAATGCTTTAGGGTATTTGCGTCTAGGAATGCTGCTGATGGTGGACTGTTTAAAGTTAAAAATAAAGAAAAGAACCCTGAGAAATTCGCCAATACTCCTGATTCTTGTTTCATTGTTAATGATAATGTGAACGGGAAATCAATTTCACGACGGTTAGACAAAAAGTGGTATATGGACTTAGCAACTAAGCGACTGCGTGATTTTGGGGTGATCTAATTGGTTGTTATATGTCACTATTGCAGGGAACCAGCTCAATTTGTTGATAGCTCTTGTGTATACGGGAAAAGTTACGGCATGATCTATTTATGCAAGGGGTGTGATGCTTATGTTGGAGTACATAAAGGAACCAGCAAACCCCTCGGAATTCTGGCAAATGCTGAACTAAGAAGTTGGAAGAAAAGAGCGCACTTTTATTTTGACCAGATTTGGAAATCAAAAATAATGACAAGAAGTCAGGCTTACAAATGGCTGTCTGAGCAGCTATGTAAAGATTCTAAAGAAACACATATAGGTATGTTTGATGTACCTGACTGTAAAAAAGTTGTCGATGTAGTTTTTAAATTTTGGAGAGAAAAGTTATGAATTTATTCAAAGGCTACGTTGAAACCAAAGATAAAAAGTGCATAGAGAAATTCAAAGCGCGAACTGATTTCAAAACCCATGAACAGATTAAAAACCTCCCTGAATTTGCCGGGATATTAGGGGATGAAACAGTTTTAATTGACATTGATGAACTTGAACCAAGTGACATTTTATTCAAGATTGTTAATGAATTACAGCTTAAATGTCGAGTATACCAAACAACCCGGGGTAAGCACTTTTTATTCAAAAATGCTTCACTCTCAAAGAATTGGACAAAATGTAAGTTATCTTGCTGCTTACAATCTGATATAAAGATTGGTTTAAGAAATTCATACTCAGTGCTGAAATTTAATGGTCAAGAGCGAAAAATAATTTATGACGTTCCCGAAGATGAAATTCAGGATTTGCCCAAATGGTTAACCCCAATTAAAACAAGTATGGATTTTCTTGAAATGGATGAAGGGGACGGTAGGAATCAGGCGTTTTTCAACTATATCTTAACCTTACAATCAAATGATTTTACAGTTGAAGAGGCAAGGGAAACCATACGAATCATTAATAAATACGTATTAAAGGTCCCGTTGTCGGAATCAGAACTTGAAGTTGTTTTGAGGGATGATGCGTTTAAAAAACCTATATTTTTTAAGGGTTCGACATTCTTATTTGATAAGTTTGCCACTTACTTAAAAAATAACAATCACATTATTAAGATCAATAACCAGCTGCATCTTTACCGAAACGGTATATATATGAATGGTCAGGCTGAAATTGAATCCGAAATGATAAGGAATATACCACAGTTAAACAGGGCAAAGCGGACGGAGGTATTAAGTTACTTGGATATTCTAATTCGTGATAACACCGGGGCAGCTGATGCAAACATGATAGCTTTTAAAAATGGCGTTTATAACTTGGTAGATGGAACTTTTAGTGCATTTTCTTCTGAACATATCATCACCAATAAAATCAATTGGAATTTTAATCCTTCTGCCTATTCAGAGTTAACGGACCGAACACTTAATAAGCTTGCCTGCAACGATCCCGACATTCGTCGTTTGCTTGAAGAGGTCATAGGATATACCTTTTACCGGCGTAACGAGCTGCGCAAAGCCTTCATATTTATTGGTGATAAGGCCAACGGTAAGTCAACCTATATTGATATGATCAAAACAATGTTGGGTGATAATAACACTTCTGCCCTTGATTTAAAAGAATTAGGGGATCGGTTTAAAACTGCTGAATTATTCGGTAAGCTGGCAAACCTAGGGGATGATATAGGGGATGAGTTCATTGCCAATGCTGCAGCATTTAAAAAATTAGTCAGCGGCGATAGAATGAGTGTCGAGAAAAAAGGCCAAAACCCCTTTGATTTCAATAACTACTCCAAATTTTTGTTTTCAGCAAATAACATACCCCGCATAAAAGATAAGACCGGCGCGGTCCTGGATAGGTTAATCATTATCCCCTTCAATGCTAAGTTTAGCTCTAGCGATCCTGATTTTGACCCGTATATCAAATACAAGCTGCGTGAAGCTGAATCAATTGAATACATCATTAATTTGGGGTTGCAAGGGTTGAAGCGTGTCCTGGAAAACCGTAAATTTACAATATCGGTCAAGGTTGAAAAAGAAATACAAGAGTATGAAGAAAACAATAATCCGATATTAGGGTTTTTTAAAGAAGTTGGTCAAGAACAAATTGAAAATGAGCCCACCAAAAATGTTTATAAAAAGTATCAGGAGTATTGCATTTTAAATAGCTTACAGCCGATGAGTAATATTGAATTCTCTAAGCAAG
The DNA here is from genome assembly GCA_023434855.1 of Bacillota bacterium. Next base: position 7,266 of record JAEYSJ010000310.1, read on the forward strand.
TAATAAAAAGGTTTAATTTTCAAGTAGTTGATAAAAAAATAGACGGCAAAAAGTACCGTCTATTTATTAGCGGGGAAGGATAAGCTTTTAAAGGAAATAGAATCCTTTTCTTCCAAAATGCTTTCCAAAATTTTCTTTGCATCTTTAGCGGCTTCTAACTTAAGTTTTGTTTGATCTGAATCTCTTATAGCTTGTAATACTTTTGCCGGATAAAGATTAACTTTTCCCAAATGGAGTACTTGAAGCTTCTCTATATTTCTATAATGGTTAGATAAAATTTTAAAATCTTCAAAAGGGATATTGCTTAACTCAAATTTAATCTTTTCCCAAGCTGGAGTTTGATTAAGTATATATTCTTTTAGTGAATCATTATCCAGATTCTTATTATTTTTTATCAATGCCTCAATTCGGAATATATGGGTATTTACTTCAGTTAACAATATGTATGCATTCACCCTGAGTCTATTTTTTTCTTTACAATGTTCACGCCAATAGTTAATCAGAAAAGTTGTTACTGCTGCAACTGCAGCGGAGGAAACCCAGTCACCCAAAAGAAAATCATCCTTTCAATAAATATAATAAGATTTGATTCAATTCAAATTTCAAAACCCCTGCTTTAAAGCAAATTTAATGTTTAAATTGTTAGAGAGGTGTAAAAAATGCTGCAAAATCCAAGGTATAACGGTAGTGGTTGTAAGGATTTAACCGCTTATGAGGCAATAAAGAATGTAGATAAACCGGATGATCTTGTTAATCACCTCATTAAGCTTATGAAACAATTGGCTGAAATTTGCGGATTTGAGGTAATAGGGCGTATAGGCCTAAAGAATAAATTCAGCGGTAAGGAGTACCGATAACATATAAATCATCTTGAACCGGATGTTGAACCGGCTTCAGCCCTTATGTAGTATGGGTTTATCACTTGTTAACCTTTGAAAACGGTTCAAGTTAACGAAAATCAAGTTGAACCGGTTCTATGCAGCGTAGTT
>JAEYSJ010000365.1 GCA_023434855.1 Bacillota bacterium
GGTAAATGGAAAACCAATAATCCCATTACGCAAAGCTATGCCGCTTTTATCCGCAGCTACCTGGAGTGGGTGCGGTTTCATAAGGTTGCCGGACACACCGGTGTAGAAGGCAATGAGCTGGCCGACAAGCTTGCAGGGGAAGCACTAAAGAAGCTGCCTTGATTTTTCAGACTTCTTGCGATATAATAAAAAGGCGTTATAACTTAACGCCTTAATAAGCGGGCGTAGCTCAGTGGTAGAGTACCGGCTTCCCAAGCCGTGGGTCGCGAGTTCGAATCTCGTTGCCCGCTCCAAGTATATCAAGGCTCCAGGCAGTTTGCCTGGAGCTTTTTTGTTATGTTTGTATGCTATTAGTATGCTATGGCGCTTTCTACATTGAGTAAGAAGAAACTGAAAAGTACCGTTCTTCAATTGGGGGGAAATAAAGAATTAATTGGATTAAACATATAAGAAGTATTTCTTATAACTATATCGTTATAACTTGGTAGAAATTGATTAGCTAGAATTAGGAATCATACAGTACCGCAAATATGTATTTTCGGTACTATTTTAAAATGTAGGTGGATAAAGTATGAGAATAAAAGAGGAGGACAGGGCACGAAAAGCTTTCCGAATTCTGAAGTGCTGGATGCAATTCAGCAGAAGCAGCTTTTACAACAGCTAAACCAGGAATGCCTACTGGGTTAAGACGTTATTGTATGCTTCGATTAATGCTTAATGAGGTTTGCGAGCTGCAGAGCTATTTAATTTAGATATAATACAGAAAGACACATATTTCTCTGTGTTATTGACATTGGACTGGAGATACAATGCCACGTTGAGGAAGAAGAATGATGGACTGCATTTACTTAACGAAAATAAAAAAACGAACCGGAAGTTTAGCGTCTTCAAGTTCTTTTGTTCATTTTTTGGCTAACATTGAAATTCGATTTGTTACAATCTGCTTAATTTAGGGAAAAAATAAATTACTGGATATCAATCATATGCAAGAAGCATTATAATTATGATATAACTTGTAAAAATTTTACTTCAACACGCTGGGGTCGGAGAAACATTATAACGTTATTTTGAGAAGTCATCTTAGGTAAAAGGGCTATACCAATAAATACTTAATGTTTCGGGGGACTTGAATAATGGCTACTGTTAAATTTCCTAAAGATATTTCTGATACCATGAAGGATTGTATCTTGTCTATACTTTGGCCTAGAGAGCAAATAATGGAGTTTTTTAAAAATAATGGATGCACTTCAGGGGATATAAAGGATGTAATTGGTTATAAAGAAAAGCAACTTAACAGATCTCAAATGATAGACGTAGTTTTTAATGGCTTGTATTCCAGAAATGATAGTGGTTTAGGTCAATTTAGGGCAATGCTAAAATCACTTATGGAATGGGAATATTTCGACCCATATTATTTCAAAGAATTAAGGAAATTGGATGAGACTAAGGCTCGAAGGCTAATTACTCAGTTGCGACAACTACAAGAAATAAGAGATGCCCGCATAAAGGAGACAAAAGAGCAAACTGAAAAGAAACGATCAGAGGCTGAAAAACAAAAGAAATCATTAGTGCAAATAAGGGACAACTTTTTATCTTTATTTATTCAGGGTAAGCTTACACACCAGCAAAGAGGATATAAATTGGAGGAAATGTTAAGAGATCTTGCTTTTCTTGAATCTTTAGAAGTATCCGAACCATTTAAAGTCAAAGGAGAACAAATAGACGGCTCTTTAAAATTTGATGGTGAACATTATATTATTGAAGCTAAGTGGCATGATAAGCAAACTGCGTCTGATGCATTATATCATTTTGCATATAAGGTTGAAGGAAAAATGTATGGTAGAGGTCTTTTCATTTCGGTAAACAGTTTTTCGCCTGAAGCTGTTACTGCCTTGAGAAGTGGGAAAGTATTGAAAACTATTCTTATAGATGGTGGAGATTTGATTTTGGTTGCTGAAGGACATTTAAGCTTTAGTCAAATGTTAGATGCAAAAATAAAAGCAGCTCAAACTCAAGGACGTATATATATTGACCCGATATCCTATAAGGATAAAATGGCGATGTAAATTAATCAATAGAGAGTCATTTAAGACAAAGAGAATACTCCTGATAAAGAAGCAGTATGTTTAGTGGGGGATATTTTTGATGTTTTAAAAGTGTATCAATGTCTCTCTGAAACATTATTAAAAGAAATTGCAAAGAGGATTGATTTCAAAGGTATAGATTGTGATGGTCGTTGTTCCTTTGAATTTCTTAAAAAAAACATTGATACTTTTGAGCGATTTTCATATAATCATTTGACTGAAGAACAAAAAACAACTTTACTTGTAGCCTCTAAATTGAAGTCTACATAATGTTTGTTAAGAATGAATATACCAAGCATGAAGTTCTAAAGTTGATAAGAAATTTTTAAATAAATAGTGAGTGCTATACAGAGGACGGTACAATTTGATTGTGCCGTTTTTTATTGCTTCAAAGGAAATTAATGATATATTCGCGAACTTCGTGACAAAAAGCTAATTGTGATTTTTGGAGGATAATATATAACGTGACTATATCTACGTTAAACGACTGGGTAAGACGAAAGTCTTACATACGTTATAAAGGGATATCTATTGCAGGAATATATCTTATTTTTCTAGTCATAACTATTACGGCATTTGAAATAAGTATTGATTTACTAGATGACCTTAAGAATGCATCACTTTATAGAATACAAGAAGCTAATAATGCTAGTATTGAAAGCATTGCATATATAATTACTGGAGATAAAGAATTTTATAGACAACATCCTTTAGTTGCTTTGACGAATGCTCAAACTGTATATAAAAGTGAAAGCGATTTTATAATGAAAATAGATTATGGAATTGATATTTATAAAAGGATAAAGTATGGAATAATTGTCATTCCTAATGTCTTATTTTCTCTTTCTGTAATAACACAGGAAAATAAAAATCTCAATATTATTACCGCATGGCTTAGGCTTATGGGAGTTCTGGCGTTGTGTGGACTAGCACTATTTGCAGTATATGTTTTTTATTTTGAGATTTATTTAGTAATGAGAAGTTAAATATTTAGTGGATAAGTTTCTGAACAAGTTGCGAGGGTGGAGCGGTATGAAAAAAGGAGTACGGTTTTTAATACCCAATAAATATGGAAAATATATAGCAGAAGTATTGGAAGTAATAGATTGTACTAAGTATGTTTGGTCGATAGTCCCTTCCGATACTGATATAAGTAAGATTGTTAATGGAAAATTTGGGGATGAGTTATTTGTAGATTATATTATTGCAGGTAATGATTTTGTACATTTAATAAATAAAAATATCTACTATGCTATTTTTGCGAAACTTAATGCATTTTCCAAAGGTGTTCCTATAACTGAATTTGATAACTATGAAGATTTTGTAGACAGTAATTGTGAAATCTGCATGTTAATCGTAGATAGTAGCTATGTGGACGTATATTGTAAAGATGTTTTACTTATAGAAAAAATATATAATAATGCCCAAAACAAAGAATATGAGAGAATAGAGTACATTGGTGAAGATGACAATAGAAGAAGATTGGCAGTATGGTAGCAGTACTTTTTCATACTGTCCAATTAAATATATACTAAGAAAAATTGTACACTGATTGTAATATTAGGGGAGAGGGCGGAAGCTTATGTCAGTTATAACGCTAAAAGGCATTCATAATGCTTTAAGAGATTTAGGCGAAGACACCAAGTCTGCTAATGAACTCGCAATTTTATACTCTCAAGCAAAGAATGAATATATAATACGGGATAAGTTAGATATTTACTTTATTCACTATCTTAAAGATAAACCTTTTCAAATTATTCGGGAATGGGTATACTCTAACTCAATAAAAGATAACAAATCACCTACAAGAAGTAATAACAAGGCGATAGACCTTGCAATACACGAAAGAAATAGAACTACTATGAATTTTGACCAGTAGTGTTGATGGAATTTAAATGCGAAAGAACATTTCATATTTTGATTGGTTGAAAAAAAGTAATGTTATGATTAATAAGGATTTAAATCGCCTAAATTTAATTAAGACATATTATAAAAATAATAAAAACCATGAACTTTCTTATTTTGGTATTATCATTGGAGTTGATTTTGAGGGAAAGGTACAAGAAGATTTTTATATATTGAATAATCATTATAAGGGTATGAATAATAACAGAAAAAAACCTAATATAATTCGTGATAAGTTAAGAATTGGAATACAAAAAAATCACAATGAGCATTATATAGTTACTGAAGAAATAATAAACCTTGGAAAAGCATTAAACGATAATGTTGAAGTAAATTTATATTGTTGGATTATATCAGAAAAAAAGATTGCGATTTTAGTGGATTGCATTTAATAGTATAATTCTCAAAAACGGTGCAGCAGACAGTGTACCGTTTTTTGTTTTGAAAGGGAAAATATTACAATATGACGAATTATGAAATTATTAGCAAGTAAAAGACTTTACGCAAGAATATTTGAAGATGTTTACAGATTTCTGTATGAAAATTAGTCATGGGAGTTTTAATAATGAAGTATGGTTAAAATTTGACTAAATGAAGGCGAGGGAGTGGCAATGTCACTTGTATTAGAGTTGCAAAAAGAAGCATTAGATCAAAATATAAGCGTCTCTCATCTTTTACGGAAGGCTCTAGTGGTTGCTCGTAAATTAAAGTTGTCTGAGTTTCAAGAATGGGTTGAAATAGAATTAAATGGTTACACAGTAGATGTACCAGAATATAGGAAAATACAAGGGTCTTGTATGGTTAAAAACCCTTATCATGGGTATATACCAGTACAATTTCCAAATGAAAAAATGGCTAAAAGTTTTTCGTATCGAGGAGTTAATTCGTCAATAGCAGAACTGGAAGCGTTGATAAGTAACAAAAAATCTGGGGAGATACTTACAATGCGATATCCTACAGAAATTGAACGTCAGTTAGCTTCTCAATTTGATGGGTTAATTCCCCAATTGGTAATTGGACAAGACAAATTTTTTGCCATATTGGATAGCGTAAGAAATACTGTATTAAATTGGTCTCTTAAGCTAGAGGAAGATGGAATAGTGGGTGAAGGTATGTCTTTTTCAGATAAGGAAAAACAAACAGCATCACAGATAACAAATGTAAATTATATTGGTCAAATGGTTGGTTCACAGCTTCAACAAGGGACGAGTAATGCTGTAAGTTATAACGCTGATATAAAGATGGATTTTGCAGCAATTAAGGTTTTGATTGAACAGCTTAAGGGGCAGTTGAGTGCTATGAGCCAAGTACCAGAACAGAAGGCAGAATTACAAGCAGAAATAACTACAATTGAAAGCCAGATTAACTCGCCCAAACCGAAAGAAGGCATAATTCGTGAGACATTACAGTCTATTAGACGTATTCTTGAAGGGGGAGCAGGTAATCTGCTGTCTTCACAGCCTGTTATGGATGCATTAGGACGTTTAATAAGTACCTGAACCGAAAAAGCTTGTAAGATGTAATGAATTTTTAAGTAGAGGAGAGAGTACAGTGTTATTAATGCCTGGTAAAGTTATATATGACGGCAACAAAGAGGAATATGTAGTGGAAGATTTCTTGGGAAATGGTGCATTCGGTTATGTATTTAAAATAAAATTAATAAAAGATAACTCATTTTGGGCTTTAAAAACTATTCCGTCATTTGCGAGTGAAACTGCATTGCATAGCTTTCTGAACGAAAGCCAACTTGCTATGAAAGTTGTACATCCCCATGTGACTAAATATTTATATGTGCATGATGGAAGTACACATGAAAATTTACCGCCTTATATCATTATGGAATATGCTAATAGCGGAACCTTAATGAGTTTGCTAGAAAAACATAAAAAAGATAATAAATTTCTAGATAATAAATTGTTACATGAATATTTTTTACAACTGATTAAGGGAATGGAAAATATAAATAGTTGCCTAATTCATAGGGATATTAAGCCTGATAATATATTAATCAATGATGAACAACTTAAAATTACTGATTTTGGATTATCTAAAGTTGTTACAGATAAAACAAGAACATTAACATTTAAAGGTATCGGTCACTTGAAATATATGGCACCCGAAGGATGGAGGATAGATACCAATACAATACAAATGGATATTTATTCTATGGGATTGGTGTTCTACGAACTTGCGACACTTTGTTTCCCTTACAACGTTAAAAACGAAAGTGATGTAAATGAGTGGAAAGATGTTCATTTATTCCAGACACCATCTGTACCCAATATAATTAATTCGAATTTGTCCCCATTATTGTCTAATGTAATTTTAAAGATGATAAATAAAAGTGTCAGTGATAGATTTAAAAGTTGGCAAGAAATTGAACAGCAATTATTAAAGGATAATAGTGAAAGTAGTAATAACTCGACATTAGTTAATGCGTTATTAAATAATCAATTAGCGAAAGATAACAGTGAGCAGCAGGCAATATTAAAGAAGAGAAAAGAGCAACAAGAAAAAGAAGACTTTTTTAAATTAGTAGCATACCAATTTAATGAAGCAATCTATTTGCCACTAAAAAAAATAATTGATGAATTTAATGATAAGTACCAAAATGGTAATATAAGAATAACCGATATGCCTAAACATCCTCAAAAAGAATTAAATATTTCTATAAAGATGATTTCAAATAAAAAAATTGATATATCTTTTAAGTGTATTATTGATGAAGATTGTTATAAAGAGGTTGTTTTTAATGATTATGGTAGAACAATTCGAAGAACGCAGTTGAACAGACCTACTTTAAGAGGCAGGAAAGTTTTAGCATGGGGATATATTGGTGATATTAGTAATAAAGGTTACAATATATTATTGTTAGAGAAAAAAGACGATATTTATGGTGAATGGTCTGTCCTAAATAACAGAAATAGTGGATTGTCCAATAGGCTAAGAGAAGAACCATTTTATTTTGATTATGATGAATTCGAAGAAGAAATTAATCATATTGATTCTATGCATATTTATTCTACGGAGATTCGACCATTAAAGATTGAAAATTTATTTTCACTTTTTACGTTTTAAATTAAGGAGATTATTTTGAATAATAATTATTATGTCACTATAATCATGGAGTTTATTAATAATTATAAGGAAGTTAAAAAAGAGCTATTTGAAGAAATACCACTTTTTGCGAATTTCAACTTTCAAACAGCAAATTTGTTAGAAATAACTTATTATTTAACTAATGTTATCGATAAAGATGCTACAATTAAGTATCTGACTGAATTTTTATCAAGTAGAAAAACTTGTAATTTAAAGAATTTAGAACTTGAATCGACGGATGAAGATACATATCCTGATGAACTATATCTTTATCGAACTTGGACAAAAAGATATAATTATACAAAAAAGATTATAAAAAATAGTCAATTGCATTTTAGTAATCCCGAAACATTTAATGACCCCTTTGATAGCAATTTGCAAATTGAATTGGTAGCTGATGAACCTATTGACAGCTTTAAGAATAAAATAGGTATTTGTTGTTTAAGTGCAAAAGGAAATAAAATTTTAATGTGGTCGCATTATGCAGATAAACATAATGGGATTTGTTTAAAATTTGATGCAAAAAAATTAAGAAACTCATTGGGGTTAAAAGAAGGTAAGCCTACTAGTATTTTGAAGGTGATATACGACGAGGAATATCCTAAGAAAACAGACGACTTACAACTAAAAGTGAAGAAGTTTTTTTCATATAAACATAAAGACTGGAACTATGAAGAAGAATATAGATTGATACGTGGGGAAGCAATAAATGAGAATATAAGTTTTTCACCTGAAGCATTAATTGGTGTTATATTTGGATGCAAAACATCAATTGAAGTAAAAGATGAATTGACAAAAATAGTTCATCGATTAAATAAAAATAGGCAAGTCCCAATAAAATTGTATGAAGCACAAATGAATTCGGGGAAATTTGAATTAGATATTGTGCCATATAATGACTAAAGTGGTTCATTTAACGAGTGCTTAAAAAAACTATTTTGCCATTCTAAAAGAGGTGCAAACTATTTTTTGTACACAGGATTAGGGGGGAGGCGGTCATTTCGGGCGATAGGTAAAATTTGCTTTAAATAAAGCAGCCCATTATAATTAATCTTAGGTAGAGTGTTAAATAAAATAGTGAAGAAGAAACCTAGGATTATCAAGGGTTCATGGCTTGTAGTCAAGAAGGATGCCAAGCCGTGGGTCGCGAGTTCGAATCTCGTTGCCCGCTCCAAGTATATCAAAGCTCCAGGCAGTTTGCCTGGAGCTTTTTCGTTATGTTTGTATGCTATTAGTATGCTATGGCGCTTTTTACAGTAGATAGAAAGAAAAATTTAATATTACAGAGTGCTTAGGTTAATATAGGTATCAGAAGTATTTCTGACATGTTGGAGTTGATTTCCAATATTTGCGCGATGAGGTTAGAGGTACTATATGGGGGGATTTACTAAATAGGTCAATATGGAGAAATAAATAGCCTATTACACTATTGAGACGTAACAGGCGGTAAGAACACAAAGAGACTTCTTTGTTTATCTGAATGTGTCACCTAAGGAGGGTTTATCCACGGCTAGGTCAAATATTGTAAATGTTATATGAATATTATAAAAAATGATGACGAAGACGCTGTAATGTAGGTAAGGAGGAAAGCATGAAAAACGATAAAAAATCTACAAGCCAACCCACCAACGGGCAGGTTGATACTAATGCTTCGCCTTCTGCCTATGGTTGGTGTTTCCAGGTTGGTGCAGGAATAACCTTGATGCTCGACAATGTTAAGGATTTTACCGCAATAAAAATGGAAGGTGCATCGGACGATATAGAAATTACGCTGAACAGTGGGAAAATATACGCCCAAGCTAAATCTGTAACTCAAATTGGCGACAAACGAAGTGCGTCGACAAACTTAAACAACGCTTTGAGATTACTTTCGCAAGATGCCAAAAATGGCGATGCTTTTAGGCTCGTTTATATTACGAATATTGCTAATCCGCTGTCCAGCTCAGTAGTTTCGGCTTTTCAGTACGGTAAAAACTACGACTTTTCAGTATTGCCGGAAGACGCTAAGAAAAAGATTCGAAGGAATGTGAGCGATGATTTTCCAACAGAACAATTCAAGCTTCACATTCTCAATTTTTTTGGTGAGGGCGATAATAAATTTGAAAGCATTAAAGAAAAGATAAAAGAATTTCTGCGTGAAGCAATAGATGATCCATCATATAATAAGAGACTACTGGATAGCTGGTTTGAGACTTTTATGGTAAACGCATCAGATAAGCCTGATGACCAAAAAAGAATCGAGCTTCAGAAGAAAGATGTGATTTACCCAGTAATCGTGCTTGTAATAGACGCGCCAGTTAGTGAGAGTGACTTTGCAAAAGTTTGCGATTATGATAATCATGCAGAAATCTGCCGAGACTTCCGCGAAACGATAAACAGAAATGTTTGTGATTATGAGTTCTTTTCAGAGGTCATTGGCGATTATCTTATAAAAAGGAACCAAGCTACTAATCAAGCAATTTACAAGTATGAATTCGTCAGTAATGAATGGAAAAATTACGAGACGCAGTTTTCTGCCATTTCAAACTTAGAAACACGTGAAGCCTTGATAAAATTGCTGCTCTTAACCGTCATTACCCAGAGGAGCAAAATTAATGCCATTAAGGAGGCAACGAACCTATGAAAATAAATAAGTTTAGCCTTCAGCACAAAAATGCTTTTTCTGCAAAAGAAATAAATTTTGAGTGGAATGTAGTCATTATTCATAGCGAAAGAAACTCTACAGGCAAAACTACATTATTGCGGGCGTTACTATATACCTTCGGTTTTTCAGTTCCAAGTACTGAGTTGGTCCGATTTGAGGATTTTGAATTCGCTTTAGATGTTACTCATAATGACAACCAGATTACTATTAGGAGGAAAGGTAATCTGCTGTCAGTAAACGAGCAAGAATTTGATTTACCAGTTGACCAGCGCGCGGTTCACTCGTTTTTATTTGGAAATAGTAATGGTGAGATTTTGTCAAACTTATTAGGCACAATCTATTTTGATCAAGAAAAAGGTTGGACTTTACTTAATCGTGGGACTATTATTGGCATTAACCGTTTCAATGTCGAGAGCTTTTTCCGTGGTCTTAAAGAAGATGAAAGTGATGAAAGCTATCAGATGGTTGAGCGGATAAGTGCGATAAACAAGAAAATCGCTCAGTATAGGCTAATGCTTAATGTTGCTGAGTATCAAGCGACATTAAGTCAAGATATTGAACACAAACTTGATTTTCAGACCTATCAACAGGGGCTTGATTCGGCACTGGTCGAGAAGCGAATACAACTTCAAAAAATTGAAGAAGAAATATCAAGGCTAACTGATGTTATGAAGAAAAATAAACATTTTTCCGATTATATTGAAATGAAAAAAGTGTATGTAAAAAACCCAACTGGTGGTGACCCAATCAGGCTTACCAAAGATACTTTGTTTGAGTATGACTCAGTTGAAGAGGTCAATTCTGCTAGAAAAAGTATGTTGACCGCAGAGCGCAATACCCTTAAACGTCAGATTGCAGCAATCGAGGCTTCGAAAGATAAACAAATGACTTTGATGAATCTTTCGACAGCAGATGCTGAATTGACCAGTCGGTTGGCAGGCATTAGCGGAATTAGTGCAGTAGAAGTGAGTTCTATGTTGAGCAAATTCAATAAAGAAAAGAACGAGATTTCCGAAGCCTTGAAAAGCAGAACTAAACAAAATAACATTTGGATTAACGATGCTTATAAAATCATTGCAGATTATGCAAAAGAACTCAATATTCCTTTCGATTATAAAATTGACATATTTACTAGTAACTTAAAAGCAAAATCGGGTGCAATTCTGCATAAAATGGTGTTTATTTATAAGTTGGCTTATATCAAACTGTTAAGTCAGAAACTTGGCTATCCGGTGCCAATATTTTGTGATTCGCCAAGCGGTCGAGAAGTGACAATGGAAACAATATCAGAAATGTTAAGCGTTCTAAAACGTGATTTTGGTGAGCATCAGATCTTTATTGCTTCTATACACAAGTATGAAAGCATTTTTGAAAATGCAAGTGCTTTGGAAACTAACGGTACACTATTCAACGAGCCAGATCTTTTTGACAGTTCACCCCAATAGAAAATAATATAGCGCTACAAATTATGGTGGGTTAGGAATTTGAGTAATAGTTAGGGATAGTAACGAAGAGTTGGAAAGTGTTTCTTAGCTAACTTTTATAGCAATCTTATCCTATAAGAAGTAAAGTTAAAGGGAGAGGGCTAATGTACGAACGAAATGATCCTTGTTTTTGCGGTTCTGGGAAAAAGTACAAAAAATGTTGTCTTTATAAAAGTAAAGTGAAAGAGAATGTAATGCCCAAAGATGATATAGAAATGAAAAAACTAATTAGTAAAAAGATGAGCGATGCTAGAATTAAGCAGTGCATTCATCCAAAACAAGACGAGTGTGAGGGGAAAATTGTTAATGCTCACTCAATACAAAACAACAGGATACTAAGGGCACTTTCTGAAGGTGGAGAAGTTAAAATGTTTAAGCCAGATATCAAAGGTGGCTTGAACATTGCTATTACAGATATTGGTAGAGGGAAAGCTACGACGTTTACGGGATTTTGCGGGTATCATGATAAAAATACTTTTCAACCCATTGAAGACCGAGAGTATCAGGGAACTGAAGAACAAAAATTTCTTTTTGCTTATAGGGCATTCGCATTTGAGTACCACAAAAAGCATGAACAGGTTAACGTACTAAAAAATAGTATAAAAGAAAACCCGGAATTATTACATAGAAAACAATTTAAGGAACATTTTTACGGAAATGAACTAGCATTGAGGGATTTTGAGTGGGCAAAGGAGAAATTCGACCGAGCAATTATGGAAAAAAGTTATGACATTTTAGATGGAATAAACTTCACAATTTCTGGTCGAGCAAGAGTTGCTGTATGTTCATCGTATTATTTGTGCTATGATTTAGCAGAGAAAATTATCAATGACCTTTCAAGTCTTAGCGAAAATAGACTTAAGCCATTCTTTATTAATATTTTCCCAGGAGTTTTCAATACATATATAATGCTTATGTGGTTTAAAGAGGATGCTGCATGCTACGGGAGTTTTAAGAGACAATTTCTAGGACTAAAGTTAAGAGACCAATTAAAAGTATTGAATAACATCATTCCTCTTTATAGTGAAAACTTTGTCATTAGCCCCGCATTGTGGAATTCATTCTCTTTTACCGAACAAAAGGAGATCGAAATAGTTTATTCGACATTGTACGATGTAGGGCCAAAGGACTTAGTAACTGATAGGAGCTATAACTTATTTAAGGATATACCTCTTATGGACTGATAGATACAAAGTTAGAAACACGGGTCTGAGATATATGACATTGTAAGGACTAAAACAGCAAGCACTGTATAATTTTAGAAGGATTCTATAGCAATGGCTAATTAAAATAGTCTCATGGTGGATAATTCACCAAGCCGTGGGTCGCGAGTTCGAATCTCGTTGCCCGCTCCAGTAAAATCAAGCCTTCCGACATAATGCCGGAAGGCTTTTGTTTTTAGAGTAAGAAGTGACTTAGGAAGGAATTAAAAGTTAAAAAAAGTAGCAAGCAGGTTGTTAACTTTGATGACAATAATTAGAAAAAAACTATGTAAATAGAGGGAATTATAGATATTGGCGAAAATTATTTATAAGAATACGTGTTTGGAGGTTTATTATGACAAACTATATATTACAAGTAATCGGTTTGTTCGGTTCATATGTTTCATTTATTGGACTTGCAATATCCATAAAGCCTGATTTAAACTTCTCAATAAATTATTGGATCTGGTTAATTATAACATCGGTTATAGTGGGTGTTGCATTTTTATTAATTACTAAGCAATATTGGTCATGTAGACCCAAGATATTTAAGCAAAAAGATGAAATAAACAAATATATGTATAATTGGATAGAAAATGGAGATAGGGTAGCAATATGCACTAGAGATATGAGTTGGGCCAGTTCGCCGGAAATAAAAACTATGCTATTCAAAAAGGCAAAAAATAAAGAACTTTGTATTTGTTTACCTAAACAGACTGAGTTGACGAGAGAACTGGAAGAAACAGGGGCAGATATATATACGTATCCAGAATTGGAGCATACACCTAACTCTCGCTTCACGATAATCCATAAAGACACTCATTATGCAAGGGTTGCAGTTGGTCGTACTATAGAAAATAATGTGCATGAGATAGAGGAGTTTTCTATAGGAAGCCATCCTGTTTTTTCAGTAGCAAATGATTTAGTCGAAATCATCATTAAGTATCATAGTAAAGGGAAAAAGGACTGACATTTATGACGTTAAAACCAGCGTTTGATAAAGGATACAGTGAAATTATTAAGGAATGGGATTCAATTGCGTCTATTAGACTAAAGCAGGTTGAAGAGGGAAAAGATATAAGCTTTAAATATGTGCTTGCCCCTGCAGTTCTAGAGTTGCTTGGCGGATGTAACTTATCCAAAGTGGTTGATTTAGGATGTGGTACTGGTACATTAACAAAAATGATTGCTAATAAATCGGATTACGTTATTGGTGTTGATATTAGTAAGAATAATATAGATTTAGCAAGAAAAAACTCTTCTGATTATTCTAATGTCGACTATGTTAATATTGATATCGAAAATTTTGTTTCCAAAGTAAAAGAATCAACTTTTTCCACAGCAGTTGCAGGCATGACTTTGATGACAGTATTAAATCTTGACGAAGTTTTGGAAACTACAAGAGAAATATTGAAGCCTGAAGGTCATTTTGTCTTTACTATTACTCACCCTTGTTTTTGGCCATTATATTGGGATTACGCAAAAGAAGAATGGTTTAACTATCGAAAAGAAATCCCGGTTGAAGCAGATTTTAGGATATCTCTCGAAAAATATGAAGGATGTGTAACTACACATATACATCGTCCCTTAGAAATGTACTTAAATAGTTTAGCAAAAGCGGGATTTTGTATAAACAAGATAGTTGAACCAATGCCTACACAGGAACTTCAAAAAGTTTATCCTACGATATGGGGATATCCAAGGTTTCTTGGTGTTCATTGCTCTCTAAATAAACGTAAAGCGAGACTAGTGTCCAAATAGGTATTTGTTAAGGTTAATGAAGCATTAATTACTGTCACAGCCGAATATAATTGACCCACCAAAAATCATAAGCTATCATTGGATGTTAGACTGCAGTAGGTGCGATCTTTGCATTTCTATTAGATAATAAATTGGTCAAATAAGGCCGCAGCTTCTTTGTCTTTTTCTTTGCAAGGGTGGCAATAGCCTAATGTGGTAGAAACTTGACTATGCCCAGCACGATCTTGGATAGTTTTAATGTTAACACCATTTTCTGCTAGCTGGGTAATATGTGAATGTCGTGTAATATGTATACCGCCTTTTAGGTTTGCCTTCTTCATGACAGTATAAAAAAATCTACTTATGTTAGATGGTATCATGGGTTTATTTGGATTATGTAGCCGCTGGAAAGACGTATTCACCAGTTGCTATTTGCTGATGTCCTCGTAATATTTCCGCCATAGCAGATGATATATAAATTGTACGTAGCGATGCTTCAGTCTTAGGTGTGTCAAGGAAACAACGTCCGTTAATTTCCATGATTGAATTTTTAATATTAATAAAATGCTTTTCTAAATCGATATCTACCCACTTTAAGGCTGCTAGTTCTCCGCGTCTCATACCTGTGTTTACAGCAAGGCTTATCAAGGGATAGATATTTTTTGAAATAGTTGTAGGTTTTGCTTGATAGTCTTTTGCTGTTTGCATAAGCTTTGCAATGTCTTCAGGCGCTAGGGACTCTTTTGGCCTAGTAATAAATTTAGGTAATAAGGCATTTGTTGCTGGATTAATGCTAATTAATCCGTCTCTTACTGCAAACTTCATAGAATTATTGATGATGGCATGTACCTTATGAACGGTATGAGCGAAATTTTACTGGCTAAACGAGTATAGAAACTATTGATTATTTGCAGGGTTATCTTTTGTAATTCTTTTTTCTTAAAGTACGGCTCAATATATAATTTTATTCTGCCACGATGTGTTTCTATTATTGAAGGTTTTAACTTTTCTAACATAGCTTTCTGCTTTAACCACGTCTTTAAATATTCTACTTAGGTGGTTTTTGTTAGTGGAACATAAGTATGGGTGCTGAACTGAAGCTTTAATGCATTTAGCTTTTTCTTACATGCCTGTTGGCTTTTATCAGAGACCGTTTTTTCTTATCTGTTGTCCGTCTTCGATAGCGTATGTTGGAGTTGAGTTCCCTGATTTGTGTTGTATAATCACTCGACATTCCTACTTGGCAGGGGGGGCTGTTAGGCTATTTTGCGGTACCCATTTTGATACGATAGACACTGGATGTTAGTTACATCTCGGGCTTTTTCTTACTAAGAAAAAGGAGGTTTATGGTATAATAAGTGTATAGTACTAGCTGAGAAACAGCGAGCAGTAAAGTCGAACATAGACGGGAGGAAAAAGGGAAAAAGATGAAAAGTTACGAAACATCAAGATTAGTGACAGGTAAAGATATGAATCATCACGATACTTTATTTGCAGCCAGATTAGCTGAGTGGTTTACTGAAGCAACTTTTCTAGGAGCCTCCAACTTATATGGCAAATATGGTGAGAAGGATCATTTAGTTGCAGTTGAAATTCATTCGATGAAATTCTTGAAACCTTCTTTTAATGGAGATATGATTAGATTTGTATCAACAGCAGTGA
>JAEYSJ010000377.1 GCA_023434855.1 Bacillota bacterium
GCTATAAAAATGTCCCTGTGCCTCGCGAACAATTATTGGAGTTAGTGGAGATAGCTAGATTTGCACCTACTGGTAGCAACAGTCAGGGCATTTCCTATTTGGTTGTTGAAGATACCCGGATTCTTCATAAGGCGACAGAAGCAACGATAGCGTGGATGGAAGATCCCGATATAAAACGATTACATTGGAGTTTTGAACACCACATTCGAACCTATAGAGAGAAAGGTAAAGATCCAATCTTTCGAGGTGCTCCTCATCTTATTCTGGGTACCGCTCAGAGTAGTTTTTCACGTGCAAGAGAAAACACGATCTTTTCGCTTACTTATCTTGAACTGTATGCCACTGCACTTGGTTTGGGTTCCTGCTGGGCAGGACTCTTTGAGATGTGCGCTTTCTCAAACTATGAACCGTTGTTAACGTTATTCAATATTCCAGAAGGTAAAGTCCTAACGGGAGCTGTTATGGTTGGCTATCCTGAGTACAAATATAAGCATCTTGTTGATAGGAATCCACTAGATGTAACTTGGCTGTAAATACCTTATAGCATATTCAACAAAATGGGCATTTTAAGTCCAGGCCACTGGAGGACTTTCTCTAAGTACTTTTGTGGGCAAGGATCATTGCTAATTAGACCGGTTCGATCTATAAAAAAATACCGCCTGTGGCGGTAAGGATTACTTTTTCTTTGGCAGCTGTGGCTTATTAATTGCATTTACTTCTTCGGCGCTTTCTTTATTAGAAACATATTTAGGATCACCGAGGGTAACACGGGGAGAATTTCCGGTTTTCTTACTTTGATATAAATCGCTCATAATGCACCTCTTTAGAGTACTGGTCGGTGTTAGTTTTTCCATAGAACAGCTATGCCATACACTCACTAATCCTTGATATGGAGATACGATAGGACGAGCTTGCTTATGGCCATTATAGTTGTTATACATCATCCTTGTGATCTTCAATCGGTTTGGCAGCGGCGGGTTGCAGCTTTGATGATAGACCGAACCTTTTAAACGGGCTAGCATCGCCTTCCTGCCAAAGCTGATACCAATATAAGAGAACGGCACTACCGGTAGCGACAAAGAATAATTGCAAATTACTTATCGTATTCATTTGCAAAATACCTCGATTGACAAGCCAGTTATTTAGTGGAAATGTGAGGATCAAATCAATGCCTGCATTCGCTGCAAGAAATAGCCAAAAACGAGTATAGGTGAATTTGAATATCCAGATTATTCCGATAAGAAATGAGCCATAAATGAATATCGGCATATTAATAAAGGGGAATACCGTCTCCTTAGTGACCCACCAATTCAAAGTAACACCTGCTTCTACTATAATAGTAGCAAATAAGGCTCCAAACAGGGCGACAGGCATATACCGTTTCAGTTCGGACTTCTTTAGAAAAATAATGGATAACCAAGAAATAACAAAGCTTGCCCATAATAAGACCTGATTACTCATAAAGATCAATCCATTCAAAATTATTTAGTTTAAGTGTTGGTTTGTTTTGTGATAAATATACATCATTGGGAAAGTACTATACGGCTGTACTATTTTTCGCTGCTCACTCTTTAGGTGAGCGGTTTTTCAATTTCAGCAAAATGTTATTTTTACACCACACTCACCTCACTAGGAAATATCAGCCGGAGTACTGAGCCTGGCAATTTGTAGAACAAATGATTTGCTATGTAAAGGAAAGGGAGAAACAAATGCTTAAAAAAAGCAATGCTGTCTCTCCCTTTCCTTTATATATGAGCAAAACGATAACTCAGGTTACAGCTTTAGCAGCAGTTCATCCTTTATGTCGGCAGCGTTCCAGGCGATAACAGCGAAATGGCTGTTGGCGTGCCGGTCAACCTTATTAATCCATTCAATTTCCTGACTGGCCTTAGCGGCCAGCAGGCGGTTGGTTGTTCCGGTACGGTACAGGGAGGCATTGATGACCCACCATTTGGCGGCAATGCCTGCTCGCTGTAAGTCTTCTTCAAGGCGCAGCGCCTCATAGACTGGAGTGGTTTCGGCCAGCGTGATAATAATGACTTCGGTTTCGGACGCATTGCGCAGACGGGGCAGCAATTTTTTTACCTCTTCGGGAATGTCTCCATGGGTTCGTTCAATTTCCTTATGATAGCTCTGGGTAGCATCCAAAAGCAGTAGTGTATGGCCGGTAGGGGCTGTGTCAATGACCACGACTGCTTCTTCTGCCTTTTCCACAATCTGGGCGAAGGCCCGAAAGACAGCAATTTCCTGAGTGCAGGGGGAGCGCAAATCTTCCTCCACATAGGCCACGTCCTCGGCGGACATGGTTTCGTGGGCTTTGGCGAGGATTTCATCCTGGTATCTTTTAAGTTCGACCTGTTCATCAATGCGACTGGTCGTAATGTTTGCATTTTCGCCAATGACGAACTGTAGATGGGCAGCCGGGTCAGTTGTGGTCAGGTGAACCTTTTGGCCTTTAGCAGCAAGGCCTAGCGCAAGAGCAGCTGCCACGGTGGTTTTGCCGACACCGCCCTTTCCCATGGTGAAAATGACCTTTTTGTGGGAGTGGTAAAGATCATCGACGACATCGCTGAGTGTGGGAATAGACTGGGGCTGGATGACCTCGTCGCTCAGGGTGATCTGGTCTTGAGTTAGAAAGGCTCGGACATTGTCGATACCCGTAATGTTATAGGCTCGTAGCGGAATGTGGTAGGTGGTAAGGCCGGATAATACTGTTGGTATGGCGCCCATTGCTTGCTGTTGTTTGTGGTATAGGCTTTCGGAAATACCGTCATCATAGGAGGCCACCACGCCGTTAATAACTAAAGCTTGATTGGTAACACCTAGGTCGGCCAGTTCCTGAGCGGCCCGGGCTGCTTCTTTAAGTGGAGCGGATTCAGGTCGGGACACCAGAATCAGGGTGGTTTGGCGTACGTCGGCCAGCGTTGCCACTGCTTGTTTGTACATTGCCTTTTTACTTTCCAGGCCGGCAAGCTGTCCTAAGCAGGATGCACCATGGGTATTTTCGCTGATGAAGTTGCTCCAGGCCGAGGGCAGTTGCAGCATGCGCAGCGTATGGCCGGTCGGTGCGGTATCAAATAAGATGTGGTTGTATTGAGCTTGCAATGCTTCATCGGTGATGAAGCGGGAAAATTCGTTGAAAGCGGCAATTTCTACCGTGCAGGAGCCGGAAAGCTGTTCTGCCATATGAGCGAGCACAGCAGCGGGGAGCTTATCCTGATAAGGAGCGAGAACGCTTTCCCGGTATTCAGCTGCCGCCTGGATAGGGTCTAAGTTGGCGACTACCAGGCCAGGTACCTCCGGGATGGGAACACCCTGTCCGGTTAGCTCTCTGCCGAATACATCCTGAAGGTTGGAAGCGGGATCGGTGCTGATGAGCAGCACTTTTTTGCCGCTATCAGCTAATGCGACGGCAGTGGCACATGCTGTTGAAGTCTTGCCAACACCGCCCTTGCCAGTATAGAAAAGATATTTGGTCAACGAAATGGTTTCGGGATTGAATAGGTTCATAGGCTTTTACCTCCGTCGGTTTTCGAATAAATCGCGTCAACTGTCATGGACAGACAGATCAGCAGCAGTCTCCGCCACTGCAGCAGCAACTATCGTTTTCCGGCCTCGTTTTTTCGGCGGTAGAAGCTTCGCCCAGCAGAGCAGCAGGTATTTGGAGCAGATTGATAAAGTCGTCGTTTGCCGGATAGCGTCCGGTGATAACAATTTCGCCGTCTACAACGGTAGCTGGTAGTTGGTCGACGCCATGTTCATTAATGAATTTGTTAATGACAGTATGATTGACAAACTCCATAGGAGCATCGGTCAGGTTGAAGCGGTCTACGGTGATGCCGTTTTTCTTCAGGGTATTGAGTACCGTGGAAATTCTAAGCAGTTCGGGATCTACACCGACACCGCATAAGCCGGTAGGGCAGCACATGGCCGGTTCAAAGATCTGCATTTTTTTCATACATACATCGCTCCAGTTCGTTAATTTTTTTTGCAGGCAGGCGCTGTTGGCCGGGCAAGTTGTGGCAAGTGCCGAGGCGGTCAACAGGTCAGCCGGAATATCGCCGCGGTTAATGAGGGTAAAGCCCCAGCGGCTGACAAAAGACTCGGCGGTATTAGTTAAGAGATAGGCGGTCGTAGCTCCTGCCTGACGGGCTTTGCTAATCGCCTGTTTAAACAAGGCGTTTCCCAGCCCCTTTTTGCGCCAGTCACTGGTTACGGCCAGCGAGCGCAGCAGGGCATTCCGACCGGACAGTTCTAGGCCGATAACGCCGGTTATCCCATTCGCATCGGCTACTATGAAGGATGAGAGGTGCTCGGCTACACCTGCGGTGGGTAAGCCGCTGTGCAGTAGAAGAGTTTCGATGGTGCCCAGGTCGTCCGGGCGAGCTGAGCGCAGGTGGTAGTCAATGCCCGATCGGAGAAGCACAGCCGTTTTTTTCGCCCGGATGAAAGCGCTGATCAGCGCGCCGTTGAGTGACTGCCGTTCTTCTGGTTGCAGATCGGGAAGAAACTGTACGCTTCGTTCATCGGTCTGGTAGCGGTTACCTGTGACCGGACAGGAGCGGTCTGTACTGCAGCAGCTTTGGGTTTCGGTTATGGCAGCCCCACACTTTTTCCGTACTTCTTCGCGAATGACTTCCATTGCTTTGCCTCCTATATGTCATTTGGGATTAGCACCAGCGGCCGGCAGGGATGGCTGTCAGTAACAATTCAAGACTTTCCAGTACCTGACTCCGTTTGTCGGCCGGAAGGGCGTTGTAGAATGTTTCGTAGAACTGAGTCATGCTGGCTTCAACTTGTGTAAAGAGTTTAGTACCTTCGTCAGTTAATGTGATGGTTACGGCACGCCGGTTGTCCGGGTCGGTTGTTCGGCTTACTAAGTTACTATTAACCAGTATGTCGATGTTGCGGCTCATAGTGCTCTTATCCACGCCCAGGCGTTCGGAAAGGGTATTGAGCGAAGCTGCGCCCGCCCAGCCGATTTCCGTTAGGAGGTGGCATTGGGTTAAAGTGATACCGCAGCAGCTGGCTTCGCCTTTTGTCATGAGCTCCATTTTACGGGCTAGAAGCCTCATATCATGGCGTAAGGTTTTAATTTGTGATGTGTCGTTCATGATGAGTTCACCTCCATAATTATTGTATGCCGCAATAGTTGTATTATGCAACTAAAATGTTATAAAATGTGGTAAAAGTTAAGAAAAGAATTTGAAAAACACAATCCATGCAAATCTGCATATCATGATGGCTGTCTCACATGAACAATTGAAGACACTGACTCAATCAGGCATAGCTGCTACACAAGCTAGAATTGCCGGGCTGGAACAATTTGTTGCTGAAAACAAAGTAACCTTTAATCGGTTCTTTCTTTTTAGGAACGACTGGTGATTCGGCAGATAAAACAATTGCTTACAATGCAACCTCTGGTGCGGCTGCTAATGCTCAAGCCTATTTTACCGCAGCGCTTACCGCAACAACACCAGAGCTACGGTCATTCTTAAGTTCATATTGTACGCAAAGTATGACAGGTCACGAAACAATGATGAACTATATGATACAGAAAAACTGGACAAATCCATATGATCAGCCAGATAATCAGTTGTCAAAAGCTGTACAGGAGTCTGCAAACTCCAACAATATGCATTAGGTTTAAGAAAATGCACCGCTGCACTAGGGTAGTGGTGCATTTTTTGCTGGTTTCAGATCTACCTGGATATTTTTATGATCTAAGCTATATTTTAAAGAACCAGCGATAATACATTCTAGAAATATATAACGTTAAGAGAATCGTTATCCAAGTTAAATAGCCCGACCAATGGATATATTTGATAAGTTGAGTATAGCTTTCAAAGATAAGTTCAATAGCTGTTAACGTACAAGCGTAGCTAAGGAAGTAGGCAATTTTATCTAACTTGCTTTTATTTTCAGGATAATAGACATTAAAAAAAGCACAAATAACAGGATAGGCTAAAAATTCAAAAGTAAAGCTTGCCTTGTTTACAGCAGGGAAAAACCGTACAGGATATTCTATTAATCCTAAATTGGCAACGATCAGACCAGAAAACCAAGTGAGAAATTGTTTAAAAAGAAAAGCGACTTGGGCATGACGCCTTTTGCTGCTAGGGATGAATTTCCAGAATAGAAATGGAAAGGCCAATGTAACAGAATATAAGATTATTCTTTCTAGAAGCATAAAGAGTCCCTTCCGTAATTATTTTTCCGAAAGCTTTTTAACATTCAAGACAACATAATAGTTGTAAAAAATCCAAAATAATAACCAATCCGAAAGATAAGAATACATCATATTCCACCAGAGGTGATATTCGATTTTCCCTAAATACCAATGAACAAATTCAAAAAATATTGCAAAGCACGTCCACAAAAAGAAATAAAAAACTAGTTTGCCTATCGTTCGCTCAACAGGAAGCCATTGAATAAAAAAATACGGAACTACGATATAAATCCCAAAGGCATTTCCGAATAACGGAAATAATACTGGTCCAGAGTAGGACCACAGATTGTAGACGTAATGTATTAATGCTTCGACGGCAAAAGATATCCATGATGCAAATATAGATACAGGCAGGATCTCCCTCCAACGTTCCTTAGCGGCAAACAAGTACCAAAAAAGCCAGGAAAGAACGAAACTCACTAACCAAAACAAGAAAACATCACCTCAGCACTAGTGTATCCAACTAGCACGAATTGGAGTCATAGAGTACTTGGGGCATATGGCAATAAAGATGCACTCGTAGTTTGCCTCTTTGCGGAGCGCTGCTTTTCAGTGTCTAGCTGGCTGGGGGCTAAGTAGTCATCAGTAATGAGGTTTGAGAAAGTCGCAAATTTATAAAAGTAGATAGGCTAAGAAATGAAAGTCAAGTGCCTTAGTCAGCAAATGACCTTCCTAGTTTCCTTAGCCTAGAACAAATATATAGTTAATACATACGAATTATAACTAAATTATCGTCGCTATTATCTTTTAAGAGGGTTATTGGTCTATCTGTTGACTGGTTAGGGTTTTTAATTTCTGTCACCTTTAACCCCTATGAAACATATTATGTAATATAAGGGGGTGTTAATTGGTGCCAGACAGAATATGCAATCAGGGCGAACTTGGACTTACCGCTAG
>JAEYSJ010000067.1 GCA_023434855.1 Bacillota bacterium
ATGCGGCCCAGGAAGCGCTGCAAAAATTGAACCTTGATCTGGAAAATAAAGTGGCGGAACGTACTCGTGAACTGCAGGATATCAACACTACTTTAGAAGAAGAAATCATGGAGCGGCAGGCAGCGCAAGAATCGCTCAGACAGTTAAACGCAGAACTAGAGAATAAAGTAGCAGAGCGGACAAGCGAATTACAAGAGATTAATGCTACACTCGAAGAAGAAATCATGGAACGGCAGACAGCACAGGAGGCACTCATTAAAAGCCGTGATGCACTTATGGTTAGTGAGGCCCGTTATCGAGGACTTTTTGATCATATCCAGAATACGTTCACATTGCAGAAGGTTATCGTCGATGAAAATGGACGGCCAGTCGAGCTTGAGTATGTAGAAGTTAACCCGGCATTCGAGAGGATGGCTTGTCGGAAGGCTGCCGATATTGTGGGCAAACGGATTAAGGAGGTTTACCCTAGTACAAAAGAGAAACCGTTGAATTGGATTCAAGAACTGGGTGAAGTAGCGTTGACGGGTAAGCCACAAGCTTTTGAGGCCTACTTTGGCGATCGCGGCAAATGGTTTCAGTTTTCTGCCTATAGCCCGGAGCCTGGATTTGTAGCTCTCATTTCAACCGATATTACTGAGATTGTACAGGCCGGTAAGCAATTAAAATATCTAAATTCCGAGCTGGAAAGTAAAATGCGGGAACTGCAAGAGATAAACGCGACGTTGGAAGAAGAAATAATGGAGCGTCATGCCGCACAGGAAGCGCTTATTGAGAAGCGGGACGCGCTTATGGTTAGCGAGGCCAAACTAAAGCATCATGCTTTTGAACTGGAAAGAACTAATAAGGAACTTCAGAATTTTGCTAATATCGTAGCCCATGATTTCCGGGCTCCAATGGTTAATTTAAAGGGGTTTTCCCAGGAACTAGGCTATTCTTTAACCGACCTTAAAGAGATTATGCGGGATGTTGCAGAACACTTTCCGGAAAAAGTCAGAAAGAAAGTAGACGAGTTAATTGAAAGGGATGTACCGGATGCGCTGCGGTTCATCCATTCCTCAGTTGATCGGTTGGACAGAATGGTGGCCGCGCTTCTTAAATTGGCCCGTGAAGGCAGACGGGAGATGGTCTACAAACAGGTGGATTGTAGTGAGCTTATTAACGGAATCTTGCGGTCATTTGAACATCAAATTGTGCAAAAGGGAATCCAGGTGGTTGTGGGGAATATGCCAACGATCAAAACCGACCAGTTGGCCATCGAGCAAATCGTTGGGAATCTGCTGGATAATGCCATAAAATATTTGGAACCCGGTCGGCCCGGTAAGATCTGCATATCTTGTACTGATAATGACGAAAAATATCAGTTTAGTATTCAGGATAACGGGCGAGGCATTTCTGAGAAGGATCGAGAAACAGTTTTCGAAATTTTTCGGCGGGCAGGAAAGCAAGACGTTCCTGGTGAAGGGATGGGCCTGGCCTATGTCAAGACACTTATTCGGCATCTAGATGGCGACGTGAGGTGCCAATCGGACGTCGGCGTAGGAACGACAATGAACTTTACCATACCGAAAAAAAGTTCTAATTAAATCATATGGAGAAGGGGCAAAACTATGCAGCAGATTAAAATATTGATGGTAGAGGATGATCCTGGCCATGCCCGTTTGATTGAAAAGAATTTACGCCGCTCCGGAACTATAAACGATATAGTGATTTTCGATAATGGCTAGGGCATTGTTGATTACCTGAATATTTTGGTTGCGAACAGGAAATATCCGAGCCCTTACTAATGTTGTTGGACTTGAATCTGCCTATTCTTTCTGGGTACCAAGTGTTTGAAAAAATTAAAGCCAACGAGCGGACAAAAAGAATTCCAGTCATTATCTTGACTATTATTGACATTCCACATGAGGTAGATCGTTGTTACGAGCAAGGCTGCAATATTTTTATCTCAAAGCCAATTCAGTATGAAGAATATTGCGTGGCAATTCAAGGTTTGGGTTCAATGCTGTCGATTATGAAAGTACCTTCGATTGGATGAGTCCAATGAAATTAACTGCCTCGCTATTCGGTGGATTAAAACAAATTCTATACTTTCAGTGATATTTAGCACCTGCTATTAATGGCCTGTCATATTTCAATGCAATTTTCTCTTTTTTATTTGGTTTATAAAGCAATTTCAACGTATTCACATTCCATTACTTTATAGTAATTTGAGGCATGGCGATACCAAGCAAGTATATTTTATGTCCTGTAGTATAGATAACAATTCAACTGTGAGCACATACTTTGTACTTTATTCTTGGTGGCGGCTCATAATGACCTTTATCTTTTCAACGAGGGCTTTCATAACTACTGCAATGGTGAAATAGATGGGGAAACTGTAGTAATGTTTCCACTTTATAGCCACATAATAGCCCATCTTTACAGTCAGCGGCTCTAAAATGAAGCTAAAAACACCAGACATTAGGCAACTGGCAATAAGAAAACTCTTCCAAGTTCGACAGTATTGATAGACCAAGGCATAGATTATTGGTAGCAAAATATAATCTATCGCGCTTGCAGGGGGAAAGACAGGTATCAAGTCTCTAGTGTAATACCATAAGCCAACTTCATAGCCTACCTCATCCATCCAAATGGTTATGCTCATAACTGAGAAGCCGTAAAAGACAAGTTCCAGTAGTCTCTTTTTGTCCACAAGTTTCCACCATACTGCTATGGACACTACCGCCAACGCTAATTGTAACCACCATCTTATGGTATTGAAGTCGGTGTCTATCCAATTGTCGATACGAGCATAAGTAAGATGCTTTAAGACCCAAGCAATTTGTTCGTCAGTAGGCGAAGTTGGAAAGGTGTGGACTTTCTCTAGCACAGAAGGAATGCCCCCTAACATCCGTAAGATATATACAAATCTATATTCCCCATGCGATACAGGAGTAATACATTTCACTAGAAATAGCAGGATTATTGATTTTCTACAGAATAAGAAACTATACTTCGTTTTCAATCCAAAGAAGGCAATCAATATAAAAAATATCAACTGCCATCTTTGGATTTTTTGCATATAAAATTAGCTATTTTACCCTTGATTTTTTGGTGCGATTTTTGTGTGTGAATTCATGTGCTATTTAGTACGTGTTTTTATGGTTTTGTTACTCAAAACGGAACCTGTTAGCATAAAGCCCGCTCCTTTTTACGGTTCGCAATAAGCATTATTTCGCTATTTCAAATCTTTCTAAATCTATATTATAGGGTATTCTTATGGAATTTAATATAATATTTACCAATATAGGATAAATATAGAAAAAGAAAGCTTTCAATAACCTCCATTCTGTAAAAAAGAAATCCAGCATTCTCGCAATCTAGCGGTCTGCTGGATTTTTTGGTTTCTATACAGGGTATAATTAGCAACCTTGTCTAAACTTTAAATATATTGACCGCATTTTGCAGATCTTCCGCCAACTTGGCTAACGCTTGGCTTGACGAGGCAATTTCCTCCATCGATGCCGATTGCTCTTCAGTTGCAGCCGAAATACTTTGCGTTTGACCGGCAGTTTCTTTGCTTATCGCTGCGATATCTTTGAAGGAACTGACAACTGTCTGACTCCCGCTGGCCATCTGCTGAATAGTAGCAGAAATCTCCCGAATTTGCGTGGAAACTTGCTCAACCAGGACGGCAATTTCGCTAAAAGCCTGCCCGGCGGTATTCACTACCTCGGTGCCGGTTTTAACTTCCTTCGTACCTGTCTGCATGGCTTCAACCGCTTTTTCAGTTTCGCCCTGGATTTCACCAATGAGTTCTTCAATTTGCTTTGCCGCTTCTTGCGATTGTTCCGCTAATTTCCGCACTTCCTCGGCAACCACGGCAAAACCACGGCCTTGCTCTCCGGCCCGGGCAGCTTCAATTGCCGCATTAAGGGCCAAAAGATTTGTCTGTCCGGCAATACCGGAAATTGTGTCGACAATCTGTCCGATTTCATTGGAACGTTCGCCTAATTTTTCAACAACACTGGCTGAGTTAATCACCGTATTTTCAATGCTTGACATCTGATTTATTGCCACATTAATAGCTTTTGCGCCGTTGTTTGCCGCAGCAGCTGTTTTCTCTGAGGAATTATACACTAGATTTGTATTTGTCGCGACTTGCTGGATACTCGCCGACATTTGCTCAACAGCCGCAGTACTTTCACCCACATCATTTAACTGCTGGTCCGCTCCTTGGGCTACATCGGCCACTGAGGACGCTACTTGGCTTGCTGCTTGCGCCGACTGTTCGGCGCTGGCAGTAAGTTCTTCCGAAGATGCAGCTACCTGTTCTGATGACCTCGAGATATCCCGAATCATCGAACGCATTTTTTCCCGCATGGTATTCAAAGCCGCGGCAAGGTCGCCAAGTTCATCGGAGGAGGAAATGGTAATCTGGTCGCGCCAGTCGCCGGCGGCAAACTGTTGCGTCCCTGCAAGCATCGTCGTTATTGGGTTGCGTATTGATCGGGGAATCATTATGCCCAACACAGCTCCGATTATTACTGCAATAATACTCAGAATCGTAGCATTAATATTTGCTTTGTTGGTCTCGCCAATTGCAAGCTCAATACTATCTTTCACAACTTTTTCGTTGCTTGTCGACAAATCATTGGTGATATTTGTAATTTCATCAGTATAGGGCATAAGACTGGCGGCGATTTTGTTAACCTGTTCTTTATAGTGTTGAGCGCTTTCTGTATTCCCAGCTGCGCTTTCTTTAAAATAGGCTCGCACGGCAGGAGACAGGTCATTTAACAGCCCCGCTTTGTATTTATTCGTGGCATCAATAAGTTTTTGCACGTCCTGCTTTTTTTCCGGACGGGATTTACT
Source organism: Bacillota bacterium (assembly GCA_023434855.1). The sequence goes on from JAEYSJ010000067.1 coordinate 4,855, forward strand.
CAATAGTTCGTTTTCGGATTCCAAAGCCTTAGTTAAATTATCATCTACTTGTTTATAGAATTTTTCATCCCCGTAAGCAATATAACCGCGGATTGAAGCAACAGTAGCCTTAAAGTTCAAAGCTACGTCTGTCGCTAATGAATTGCGTTCAGTAGATGCTCCGATTGATTCAAGTTGTTGTTTTGTAAAATGAGATGTCCAAAATGAAGATCCTGCCAAAACTACAACCAACAATAACATTACGAAAAAACCAAGTCCGATTCTTTTTCCAATCGAAAGTTTAATCATTTCTTATTCTCCTCCTGCAATTCATTATCGGATATCTCTCTTCTAAAAGAGTTGTAGGATTAGATATTCGATTAGTTAATAAATAACCCTCCTATAAATTGCTATAAATAGATGAAAATCTACAATTTTTTTGTTTTTTAGACTTGCTGCATAATTCCAATCCGGTTTTTTGCAATGTTTAGTGA
>JAEYSJ010000070.1 GCA_023434855.1 Bacillota bacterium
GTGTAGATGGTGGTTTTGTGCTTATTAACAGTCCGGAGAAAATTACTTTACTGGATGTCATAACGGCGATGGAGGGGCCGATAGCCATTCATCAGTGTCTGGCCGAACGTGCGGCCTGCAACAAGCATTGTACTCAGATGTGTCCGGTGCATGCTGCGTTGGGTGATATTCAGGAGCAATTTATCACTGCCTTGCAGAACGTAAATTTTGCGAGCTTGGTTGCCAAATGTCAAAAGGAAAGGTAGGAGGGGGACCATGAGTGAATTAATTTTAGCGCGCTGGCAATTTGGAATTACATCTACTTATCATTTTTTGTTCGTGCCGTTGACGCTTGGTTTGTCAATTTTAGTAGCCCTCATGGAAATATTATATGTTTATTCAGGCAATGAATTGTACAAAAAAATGACTAAGTTTTGGGGAAAGCTGTTTCTGATTAATTTCGCTATGGGGGTTGTGACCGGGATCGTGCAGGAATTTCACTTTGGCATGAACTGGTCTGAGTATTCCCGTTTTATGGGTGATATATTCGGAGCACCGTTAGCGTTGGAAGCACTTACCGCTTTTTTCCTGGAATCAACCTTTATTGGTTTGTGGATTTTCGGCTGGGATAAGATATCCAAAGGACTGCATGCGTTTGCAATGTGTCTGGTGGCCTTTGCTACCAATTTATCCGCCTTCTGGATTTTGGCCGCCAATTCCTTTATGCAGGCGCCGGTTGGCTATGCATTGCGCAACAGTCGGGCGGAAATGGTTGATTTTTCTGCATTGATTACCAACCCTTATGTTATGTACCAATATCCGCATACGCTTTTATCCGGTCTGGTTACCGCCGGGGTATTCATTATGGCTATCAGTGCATACCACTTGCTGCGGCAAAGCCATGTGGATTTTTTTAAAGCCTCATTGCGTGTCGGTGTAATTTGCACATTACTTGCCGGACTGGCGGTTTCCGGCAGCGGGCATTTGCAAACCCAGTTTATCGCCAAGGCGCAGCCCATGAAACTGGCAGCGGCCGAGGCGCTGTGGGAAAGCGCCAATCCTGCTCCCTTTGCCTTAATCGCGGTTAGCGACGAGACTAAAAAAACGAATACTATGGAATTGCAAATTCCCGGAGCACTTAGCTTTTTGGCCTATAACTCCTTTAACGGTGAAGTGAAAGGGATTAATGATATTCAGTCCACTTATGAAAAGAAATATGGTCCGGGAAATTATATCCCGCCGGTAACGCCGGTATTCTGGAGTTTCCGGGTGATGGTCCTTTCCGGCATGTGGCTGCTTCTAATGGCAGTTTTGAGTGGCTATCTGCTGCTGAAAGGCAGGCCAGAGTCGGCGCCGGGAATATTAAAGGCCGTATTGTGGAGCCTGCCTGTGCCCTATATCGCCAACTCCAGCGGCTGGTTTGTGGCCGAGATGGGCCGGCAGCCTTGGATTGTATTTGGTTTGCAACGGGTTGATCAGGGTGTGTCGCCTAATGTTTCGGCTCTTAGTATCTGGATTTCCATGCTCGGTTTTACTGTCATCTATGGCGCCTTAGCGATTGTCGCGGTATATCTGGCCGCCAAGTTCGCAGCCCAGGGACCGGTTGATGAGCCTGCTGAGCCTAATCTGGAGGTTAAAGGAGGGACGACAGTATTATGGAGCTAAATGTATTATGGTTCATTTTAGTCACTGTTTTGTTTGTCGGCTTTTTCTTCCTGGAAGGGTTTGATTACGGTGTGGGTATTCTGCTTCCGTTTTTAGGGAAGAACGATGAAGAACGGCGGATGATTATTAACACGATCGGGCCTGTTTGGGACGGCAATGAAGTATGGATGATCACTGCCGGCGGGGCCATGTTTGCCGCATTTCCTCATGTATATGCCACTTTGTTCAGCGGCTTTTATCTGGCGTTGTTTTTGATGCTGGTCGGTTTGATTGTCAGAGGTGTCGCTTTTGAATTTCGCAGTAAAGACCAGGACCCCACCTGGCGGAGTACCTGGGATTGGCTGATTTTTCTTGGCAGTTTCCTACCTGCCCTGTTGTGGGGGGTAGCGGTGGCCAATTTGATGCAGGGAGTGCCGATCAATGCTAAAATGCAATATGTTGGCAGCTTCTTCGATTTACTTAGTCCGTATACAGTTATAGCCGGTTTAGCTTTTTTACTTGTGTTCACCTTCCATGGCGCATTGTATCTGTCACTGAAATTGCCCCAGGAAAATATGGTGGCGCGGGTCCGTAACACAGCTTTACAGGTTGGCGTGCCGGCGGCAGTTGTCTATCTTGCATGTGCCGGTTTCACCTATACAAATACCGATTTGTTTCAAAGCAATATTGCAGCGGGAAGTTTGCTGGCGGCGGTAATTACCTTTGTTCTTGCTTATTTATTTGTCTGGCTGGAGAAGTATGGCAAGGCCTTTATCATGAGCAGTCTGGCAATTGTGTTTACAACAGTGGGCTTCTTTGCCGGGTTGTTTCCCCGGATTATCGTATCCAGTCTTAATCCGGCCTGGAGCCTTACTATTCACAACGCCTCATCCAGCCCGTATACCCTGAAAATTATGACGGTGGCGGCGCTGACCCTGGTGCCGGTGGTGCTGGCTTACCAGATTTGGACTTACTGGGTTTTCCGCAAACGGGTGAGCCCGAAGAACTTAGAATATTGATGAAGCAATTGGGGTGAGACAAAGAGTCTCACCCCAATTCAATCGAGTAATTCAATAGGCTGGTTCAAAATGCTCAGATGCTTGGCGCCCTCAGGCAGCAACGCATATGGGCGTTTTCAACCAGCCTCATAAAGAGGTCGTTTAGTTATGTTGGATAAAAATCTCTGGCAAGAAGCCAAGCCAAAAAAAATATTACTGTTGGTCCTGGCGGGAACAGGCCTGGGTGGCGGAGCGCTGGCTGTTTTGCAGGCGGATATGCTGACCAGAATTATTAATGGTGTTTTTCTGGCAGGCAACAGTCTGGCTGAAGTGTGGCCATGGCTGGAGTGGCTGCTGGCGGTGATGGTTCTACGTGCCGTAGGAGTATGGTTTTCCGGAATCTGCGCCTACCGGCTGGCGGCTGAAATTAAAACTGCCTTAAGACAGCGGCTGGTGAAACAGATACTGGCTATTGGGCCGGTACACATCGGCAGGGAACAAACTGGAATGCTGATAAATCTGCTGGTCCAGGGAGTAGAAAACCTGGAAGCGTATTTCGCCAAATATTTGCCACAATTGTTTGCGGCGGCATTGGTTCCGCTACTGATTCTTGTCCTGGTTTTCCCGCTGGATGCTTTGTCGGCCGTAATCCTACTGGTGACTGCGCCGCTTATTCCGCTGTTCATGTATCTTATCGGACGGTATGCTGCAGCGTTGAATAACAGGCAATGGGCAGTCCTTTCCCGTATGAGCGCTCATTTTTTAGATGTGCTGCAAGGACTTGCTACTTTGAAAATTTTCGGCCGCAGCAAAGAACAACTGCAGGTGATTGCCCGGATCAGTGAACAGTTCCGGGATGCGACATTGGCAGTGCTGCGGATTGCTTTTTTATCAGCAATGGTGTTGGAACTATTGTCGACGATAAGTACGGCTATCGTGGCTGTAACGGTGGGATTCCGTTTGTTGTATGGCGAACTGGGTTTTACCCAGGCCTTCTTTTTACTGTTGCTCGCCCCGGAATTTTATTTGCCCTTAAGGCTGCTGGGCAGTCAATTTCATGCCGGTATGGCCGGTACGGCGGCAGCTGTCGATATTTTCCGGGTGCTGAATAGAACGGTTATACCTGTGGCAAGGGGAACCTGTCCGTTACCACGGCAAGATAAAGTAGCCATTACTTTTGAGGGTGTAGAGTATGCTTATGCTGAGGGCGCCCGCCCGGCGCTTAAGGGAGTTTCTTTTGCCATCAGGGCAGGAGAGCGGGTGGCCCTTGTCGGTGCAAGCGGTGCCGGCAAGAGTACGGTGGCAAACCTGCTGCTTGGTTTTATTAACCCGGCCGGCGGTGAGATAAGCATAAACGGTGTTTCGCTGACGGAAATCAGCCAGACGGACTGGCTGGACCAGGTTGGTTTCGTGCCACAATTTCCCTACATTTTTCATGGTTCGGTAACAGACAATATCCGGCTGGGTGTCGAAGGCGCGGCTCTGCCCGATGTGATCAACGCAGCTGAACAAGCGGGGGCGCATGAGTTTATTATGGGATTGCCGCAGGGGTATGACACTGTTATCGGTGAAGGCGGCAGAGCGTTAAGCGGCGGCGAAGGCCAGCGGCTGGCTATTGCCAGGGCCTTCTTAAAAAATCCGTCTGTGCTGATTCTGGATGAAGCGACCGCTGGACTTGATCCTCAGACTGAGGCAGCCGTGCAGTTGGCCCTGGAGCGGCTTATGGCAGGGCGCACCGTTTTGGTTATTGCCCATCGTCTGACTACAGTCTACCAGGCAGACAGAATTGTTGTGCTCAGTCAGGGAGTAGTGGCGGAGAACGGACGGCATAGGGATTTATTAGCTAAACAGGGCGCGTATTATCACCTGGTAACCGCCTATGGAGGTGCAGAATGACTATCGTATATCGGCTGCTTAGATTGATTATGCCGGCCTGGCCTGTCATTGCCCTGGCTGTATTATTTGGTGTGCTGACCGTTGGTGCCGGAATTGGCCTAATGACAACTTCCGCCTTTCTCATTGCCAGTGCCGCCCTTCATCCAACCGTTTCATCCTTGGCGATAGCCGTTGTCGGTGTACGCTTTTTTGGCTTAAGCCGGGCGGTGTTTCGTTATGCTGAACGCTATATTTCTCATGATGTTACCTTTCGTCTGCTCAGCCGTCTCCGTGTATGGTTTTATGCTGCTGTTGAGCCGCTGGCGCCGGCAGGGCTGCAGGGAACAGGCAGTGGTGATTTGTTTAGCCGCGTAACCGGTGATGTTGATACCTTGCAGTTTTTTTACCTGCGGGCAGTAGCCCCTGTGCTGATAGCCGTCTTCGTGTTAATCGGGATGTGCATTTTTTTATCCGGTTTTAATTCCCAGGTAATTTATGTTGTTGCTGGCGCGTACTTGTGTCTTGGAGTGCTGCTGCCGGCAGCTGTGAATTATGGCGGGCGACAAGCCGGCCGCGGCTTTACTGCGGCCAGGGCATATTTAGAAACCGTCGTAATGGACTATATTCAGGGTATAAGTGAACTGGCGGCAAGCAGTCGTGCAACGCTCCAGACTGAGAAAATTATCCAGGCTAACGATCGGTTGCTGAAATTGCAGGGGCAGGCAGCAGAAGTCTCCGCGATTTCGGACGGGCTAAGCAACTTATTCATGAACCTGGCAATATGGTTTACCTTGCTATTGACGATTCCTTTGGTACATAACGGTCAACTGACCGGCATCTATCTGGCAGTTGTCGTACTGGCGGTGCAGAGTTGCTTTGAAGCGGCAATGCCGTTGCCATTGGCCTTTTTCTATATTGGGGAAAGTGTTGCAGCCGCCAGTCGGCTATTTGCCCTGGCAGATGCCAGGCCGGCAGTAACTGACGCAGCAAAGCCGGCAGCTGTTCCCAGTTTGCCGTCAATTGAAATTGAAGGTCTCAGTTTTGGCTATGATGCTGCTAACACTGTCTTAAGCGATATATCCTTATCACTGACACCAGGTAAACGCCTGGCGGTTGTCGGACCGAGCGGTGCGGGCAAGAGCACTCTGGTATTGCTGCTGCTGCGGTTCTGGGATTATGAAACAGGAACAATACGTATTGGTGGCACAGAACTTAAAGAAATTCCCCAGGACACGGTGCGCGAATTGTTTGGCGTAGTCAGCCAGCAAACATATTTATTTAACACAACTATCCGTGACAACATTCTTATGGCCAGGCCAAACGCCACTGATACTGAATTAAGACAGGCGGCTCATATTGCCGGGCTGGATGACCTGATCGGCAAACTGCCTGATGGCTGGGACACTTTTGTCGGACAGCACGGCCATAGCCTGTCAGGTGGGGAACGCCAAAGGGTGGCTATTGCCCGGGCTATGCTGAAGAATGCCCCTGTTCTTATTATGGACGAGCCTACCAGAGGCCTTGATGCTGTAACTGAAAAGGAAGTCATGTCTTCCGTTCGGCAAATACTGTCAGGAAAAAGTATAATGCTGATTACCCACCGGTTAACCGGGCTGGAGCAAATGGATGAAATCCTGGTATTGGACAAAGGACGTATTGTTGAAAGAGGACACCATAAAGAACTGCTAAACCGCCAGGGATTGTATTACCGGATGTGGCAGCTGCAACGGGATGTCCTGTATGCAGCTTTGTAAATATTGTTGGGCAGGAGTAACGGAATTTAATTATTTGCAGAGAGGAATTTTCAAATAGTAGTGGGAATTTAGTAAATATGGGTATGTAACCTGATTTTAATTGACTGATAAGGGGGAATATCGTTATGAAAAAATTGGGTAGAATGGTTTTTTTAAGTGCGGTTGGCGCTTGCTTCATCCTGGCAATCGGTTCAACGGCGTTTGCGGCGGCTAACGACTCGACGGATGGTAATATTTCCGTTGAAGTCCGGTATTTTAAACCGGATTTGACCTTTCGGGCGCAATCCAACAGCATTCAGTATAACGGTGGTCCTGTTGATTTTAAGAATGATTTGGGACTGGGCGATAGATCGGTGCCGGAATACAGAATGATGATTGGTAACAACATCCGCTTAGATTATATGAAATTTGACCATACGGGATCAAATATCCTGAATCAGAGTTTAACTTATGAAGGGACGAGCTATCAGATAAACGCCAATATTGCTTCACGATTACGATTGAATATGCAAGGGCA
>JAEYSJ010000074.1 GCA_023434855.1 Bacillota bacterium
GCCTGTAGTTGCTGATTTAGCCGCCTATTTAACGCAATGGGCCACAGAAAATAAATGGTTCGTCGAGATTGAGGCAGGGACTGGTTGTTCTAAAGATGTGTTTGATTTTTATTGAGGCTTGACATAAACAAAAATAACTGGTAACATAATAATCCGGTTGTTATGAGTCAAAAAGACGATTGCGAATGCGCTAGTGTTCCGCCAATATTAAAACTGCAAATTAAATTTACGGAAAAAGATCTGTGAAGAAATTGTAGTTTCAGAGTTGGTGGAGCACTAGGGCGTATTTGAGGAAAGTCCGAGCTCCGTAGGGCAGGGTGCTGGATAACGTCCAGCGAGGGTGACCTCAGGGAAAGTGCCACAGAAATGTAGACCGCCTGGCTTTTGCCAGGTAAGGATGGAACGGTGCGGTAAGAGCGCACCAGCAGTCAGGTGACTGACTGGCTAGGTAAACCCCACCTGGAGCAAGACCGAATAGGGAAGGGATGAAGCGGCCCGCTGAACCTTCCGGGTGTGTCGCTAGAGCCGTTAGGCAACTGACGGCCCAGATAGATGATCATCACCGCTTTGCGGAACAGAACTCGGCTTAATGACTACTCATAATACTAATATAAGTTTTAAACCCGTAGTATCTCTAATCAGGAGTTACTACGGGTTTTATGTTACTTCCAGAATATAATTTCAGGGGCCTTTTTCGGTATATCCGGCACAGCGCTTTGCGGGTGGCCAATGATAATCGGCGCAGTAGCAATATATTCTTCAGGTACACCAAGCTCATTTTTAACTTCCCGCAGATTTAACAACGCACTGGCAAAGCCGATCCAGCAAGTTCCTAAGCCTAAGCTATGAGCTGCCAACATTAGATTTTGTGCCGCCAGGCAGCAATCTTCCACAGGATGCGGCCCTTCCGGTTTCGCATAAATGATAATAAGTGTATTGGCATTGTAAAATATATTAAAGTCAGGTTTAGACAGTACCGCGCGATATTTTATCAATAATGGGTTTTTTTCCAGCGCACTTAAAAGATATCCTTTAGCTCTGTCAGAATACATTTGTAGCAACTCAGAATTCTGAATAACCGCAAAAGCCCATGGCTGCGAATTCATTGCGCTGGGAGCCTGTACCGCCGCCTGCAGTATTTTATCAATCGCGGATTTTTCAACAACTTGGTTTTTATAATTACGTATTGAACGACGATTATTAATAGCATCAATTAATTCCACAGTATGCTCATCCCCTCTCTTTATTTCGGAGTCTGTTGCAAAACCCTTGAATCACCCAAAATGTCCACAATAGAGTGTGTTTCAAAAAACACTCCTAGGCGATTATAATTTTAGCGAATTTTCTTTTGCCATTTTGGATAATCATGCCATCAGATACTGTAATCTGAGCATCGGCATCAACTATTTTTTCACCATTAATTTTGACTGCTCCCGCTTGAACAGCACGCTTTGCTTCACTATTGCTGGCTGCCAGTCCTAATTGGGACAAAAGTTTGGGCAACCAAACACTTCCAGTGTCACATGGTACAGAAAACTCGAGTATATCTGAAGGCAAGTCGCGTTGCTGAAAAACTTTAATGAACTCACTTTGAGCCAAATCAGCCGCCTCTACACCATGATATAACCGTACAAGTGTATGTGCCAGGCGCATTTTCAAATCACGAGGATGCAGCGTACCGTTGTTCATACCTACCCGGATACTTTCCAATTCTTCAAGAGATACGTCTGTAACAAGTTCAAAATAACGAATCATTAATTCATCCGGAATAGACATTGATTTACCGTAAATTTCGTTAGGCAACTCATTTATGCCAATATAGTTGCCCAGACTTTTGCTCATTTTATTAACGCCATCTAAACCTTCAAGGATCGGCATCATAATAGCCACTTGCGGTTTTTGCCCATGTTCCTCCTGCAAATGTCTTCCCATCAATAAGTTGAATTTTTGGTCAGTACCGCCAAATTCAATGTCTGCTTTCAGAGCTACTGAATCATAGCCCTGCATCAGCGGATAGAAAAATTCATGAATGCTAATAGGACGGCCTTCTTTAAAACGTCTGCTAAAATCATCCCGTTCCAGCATACGGGCTACGGTATATTTGGCAGCTAATTTTACTACGTCGGCAAAATTCAGCGGCGCCAGCCAAGTACTGTTAAAGACAACTTCTGTTTTTTCCTTGTCTAAAATACGAAAAATTTGTTCTTCATACGTATTGGCATTTTTACGGATATCTTCTTCGGTTAATTGTTTGCGAGTTTCAGATTTACCGGTAGGATCGCCAATCCGTCCGGTGAAATCACCAATAATAATGACAATATTGTGTCCCAGCTCTTGAAATTGTTTTAATTTTCGCAGCACAACGGTATGTCCAAGATGTATGTCCGGTGCGGTAGGGTCTAGCCCCAGCTTTACTCGCAGTGGTGAATTGGTTTGAACTGCCTGTTTAAGTTTTTCAATTAATGTTGCTTCCGGCAGGATTTCGGCCACACCACGTTTAATTATCTTTAATTGCTGTTCAACAGACAACATCTTCTTTAACCCCCATAAAAACTAGAATTTTTTACATTATTTTACCTTATTTTGGTATCATTTTAAGCCGCATTATAACATAACATCTATTAAAATGCAAATCATCAATCAACCCCATGCAAGTTTGTGCCTGTTTATGGTATAATGATTAACGTACTATTGCAAGGAGGTAACTAATGCTTACTATGTACGATGACCGTAATAACCACGAAAAAAGCCGCCATTCCAAAGGTATTTTTTCCAAAATAGCTGTCATTACCTTAATTGTGTTTATTGTAATTGTAACTGGCGCTGGAATAGGTTTTCTAGCCGCCAGCATTCATACTATGCCCGGATTAAAAGGTGATATCAGGCCCGCAGCCTCTTCGCAAATATTTGACATTAACGGTAATTTGATTACTACTTTGCACTCGGTTGAAAATCGCGTGCCTGTATCAATAAACAAAATACCGAAGAATCTGCAAAATGCCTTTGTTGCCGCTGAGGATGCACGCTTCTATCAGCATATCGGCATCGATCCCCGTGGCATCTTACGGGCAGTTTGGTCTAACATTACCGGCGGCAGTGTTTCTGAAGGCGGCAGTACCATTACTCAGCAATTAGCCAAAAATGCTCTTCTTTCCCAGGAACGAACATTAAAACGTAAAATTCAAGAAGCCTTCCTGGCTTTGCAAATTGAACGCCAATATAGTAAAAGCGAGATATTAGAATTATATCTCAACCAGATATATTTTGGTCAGGGTGCTTATGGTGTTCAGGCGGCTGCCCAAGTCTATTTTGGCAAAAATGTGGAAGATTTATCGTTAGCAGAATGCGCTATGCTGGCAGGCATTCCAAAAAGCCCCAACTATTATTCGCCTTTCAACAACTTAAAAGCAGCTTCGGAACGTCAGGCAACCGTTCTTGAGCAAATGGTTAAATATGGGTATATTGACGGTTCTACCGCTAATAAGGCCCAAAATACAAAACTTCAATTTTCTTCCCGTCCAAAGCAAAATACAGAGAACACATTTGCTCCCTATTTTATTGATTACGTTGCCCAACAACTTATTGATAAATACGGCGCTGACGCGGTATATAAAGACGGACTCAAAGTCTACACTTCACTTGATCCTGATATGCAGCAGGCGGCGGAAAATGCCATGAAAAACCTTCCTGCCACCCGCACTGACAGCAACGGAATAAAACAGCCCCAAGGAGCTTTAGTAGCTATTGATCCACATACAGGTTATATTAAAGCTATGATCGGCGGGCGCGGCAATGACCAATTTAACCGGGCAGTCCTGGCTGAACGCCAGCCAGGATCGGCATTTAAGCCTTTTGTATATCTAGCGGCCATAGAAAATGGCATGACACCATCCTCAGTAGTAAATGACAATCCGGTTAGTTTTGGCAGCTGGTCGCCAGTTAATTATGATGGCAAATTCCATGGCACAGTCACGCTTCGTACTGCCTTAGAACATTCTTATAACGTGCCGGCCGTTAATTTAGCTAACCAGGTAGGCGTTGAAAAGCCGTTATACTACGCGCAGCAAATGGGTATATCAACTTTGGTGCTCCATGGCAGCACTAACGACCTCAACTTGGCAATGGCATTAGGGGGACTTACACGTGG
>JAEYSJ010000218.1 GCA_023434855.1 Bacillota bacterium
CACTCTGGGCGATACCCACCACAGTAAATTTCAATTTGCGGTTTCCCACTTTAATAACTGCCTGCTCTCCCACCTTTAAATGGGGACTGTCTTTCAAAGCCTCGGTATTTACTACCAAGGCACTTTCATCTTCTTTCATCAGCCAGCGTCCTGTAATAATTTTCGGCTGGATCATTTTCGTATCAACCGGTGGCGCCAGGATGAACACATTCTTGCTGGCCTCATCCTCTGATTCTTTCCGTTCATCAAGCAGCACCCGGCCGGAAATAAACCCCCAGGACTCTGCTGTCTTTACCCCGGGCACCCGCATCACTTCTTGCTCAATCCGGCTGGCCCGGTAGCTCTGCGTAAAGCCCACCGCCACATCGTACTGAAAATACTCCATGGCCTGGTCGAAAGTTAAATACAAGGATGACCGGACAGTAAATACTGCCATAAAGACCATGCCGGCCACAGTCAAAGTCAGCAGGGTAAGTGCCAGGCGGCCCTTACGGCGAAAAGTATTCCGCAATGACAGCAGCACCGGTCTGGGCAGTTTTTTTAGTCTCGCCAGCACGGCATCCACCCAACGGTCCATCCGGCCCCGCGCCGCTACACTGCTGATGCCATAGTCGCTCACCGCTTCGCGGACGGTAATGCCTGTCCCTCGCCACACCGGCCATAAGGCTGCCAGCATCGGCACAATGATAGACACCAGCCCTTCCAGCAAGATTACCCGGGGCGGTAATTCCAATCCGCCGGAGTCAAAATTAAACACTTTCGCAATAAATACGGTAATCCCATTGGCAGCCAGCGCCCCCAGCGGAGCAGCAACTACCAGCGCCAGCACACCGTACGCCGCCACCAACACCAAATACATCCGCAGAATCTGATCCCGGCGCGCTCCGATGGCCTTCATAATTCCCACCTGGCGTATCTGCTGGGTAAGGATAGATGATACCGTGTTGACCAGCAAAAAGGTTCCCAGGCAAAGTGACAACACTCCCAGCACAGTCAATAACAGCAGCATTGCATTGATGGCTGACTGCATCGGATGTTCATCCGGCTTGTTCACCTGCAGCCAGAATACTGTAGTATCCCCCTGCTCCAGTTTACTCCAGGCCCGCCGGCCTATTGCCTCAATGGGAGCGGTTTCCTTACCCTTAAGCACCCACGGCTGGACCACAAAATTCGCCTGATCTAACTTGCGGGATTCATCCAGCTTAGCCAGGGTATCCATGCTGATATAACCATAAGAACGACCACTGAATAAACTTGGAATCTGACTGGGATCATACGCCACGCCGGTCACTTTAAGGCTGCGCTTCCGGCCGGCAGGCGTTTCCACCGTGATACTGCCGCCCTGGGCAGCCCCCAGTTCAGTCAAAGACGACCGTTCCAGCAGAACATCGCCGTCTCCCGGCGGCCATGCCCCGGACTGAGGCCGGACAATATTCACTTTTTGTTTAATATAGTCGGGAATGGCGATTAACCACATCTGCCGCCACTCCCCGCCGGCGGTGCGCACCCTTAAATCCACATTGCGCCTGCCCTCCGCTTCCCTCACGCCCCGCAGGCTACGAACGCTCTGCACCAGTTCCTCATCAAAAGGATCGGCATACAAACTGGCATTTGCCGGCGAAGCTGAGGCCCAGCTTCTAGCCAAATCCCGCTCAAACATCAAATGCGAACTATATACCATACCGACGGCAAACACCCCAACAGCTATGGACAGTACCACCAGCACGGTCCTGAGCTTATTGCCCCATAAATCTGCCCAAACCTTGCGCCAGCGGGGACTCGGATATAACAAACTAAGCATTGCGTTCCCCCTTGCCAGGTACATCAATAAAATAACCAATTTCGTTATATTCTGCCAAGATAGTTTGTATTCCTGCAATTAGTGTATAATAAATGTAATAATTGTAATTTTATGGATTAAGGTGGAAAATATATGAACCAAGCAAAGAAGAAACCACATTAAAAGCGCTGAACAAACACCAGGAAAATACGAGATTTATCCCTGCCCGGCAACATATGGTAGAACCCTGATATAAAAATTTAAAAGCAGTAAAACCAGATCTCTTAGGTTTTACTGCTTTGTACATTTATCTATTCTGTTCGTCATCTTCTTTTGTCAATGGCTTAATGGCTGGTTGGCACGTTACTGTCCTGGCTGAAGCATCAGGGTGCCCAGATTCAACTTTCTGTTCCACTCGCAAGATTACAAGTAATACAAAACGCGAGAGACAAGCCATCAACACCATAAGTATAAAACTGTAAAAATAATTCCAATTAAATATCTTAAGAAAATCAAGTGCGGTTAATAACGGAATGAAGATGAAGGAGATGATTCCCAAAACCACCACTGTCCAAATAAGAAACTTTTGCCATGAATGACAATATTGATAGACTCCCATTAAAGCCAGGGGCGTGATGGTAAATCATGGAGGAGGGACGTGAGAACAGAGTTTGCGTCTTCCATTGGGTGTAAGTTAAATCCCATAGTGCAATTTTTAGTTGATGTATCGCAAATGCAGTATCCCAAAAAAGCCGGTCTCCTTTTTGGTTCCAATTTTAAATATTAATCCACTGGTAGTATGGTACTCCTCCAAAAAAATTATGTCCCAATTTGCCGAAGTACATAGTTTTACCCAGAGAATATATCGTTTTTAACTACAGGTAAAATACCTCCCTTATTTCCCAGGACGGGTACGATTGGTCGGTACAGCGTTTAACGGATCTTCCGGCCAATAATGCTTGGGATAGCGTCCCAGCAAATCTTTCCTTACCTCAAAATAGGCTTCCCGCCAAAAGCTGGCCAGGTCTTGTGTTACCTGTACCGGACGTTGGGCCGGTGACAGCAGGTGCAGGGTGAGTGGCACCTTTCCCCGGCCAATGCTGGGCGTTTGTTGTAAGCCGAACAGTTGTTGCAGCCGGACAGCCAGAACGGGAGCGGCAGGATTGCTATAGTCTACCGGAATGCGCTGTTCGCTGGGCACCAGGATGTGCGTCGGCGCAGATTCGTCCAGCTCCTTGCGCTGTTCCCAGCTAAGGTTTGTTATTAATATATCCACCAGATTGAGGCGCAGCAAATCATTGCGGCTGGTCAAACCATAAAGGTAGGGAGACAGCCAGTCAGCAACACTTCCCACCAGCGCTTCATCAGACATATCCGGCCAGACCGGGTCCAAAAAATGCATGAAACAGAGCCGCTGCTGCAGCCGGCGGGCGGGCCGTGTCCAAGGCAGCATGTCCAGACCTTCCAGCCCAACTCCTTTAAGCAGTGCCGCCAACACCTCATCCGGCTCAGCCGTTGGGTAAGGTTCACTTCTAATAACCAATGCCCCCAGCCGTTCCTGCCGCTGTGCTCGCACAGCCTGCGCTTCCCGGTCCCAGGTTATGGCAGTATCTTCACAGATCTGATCATGTAAGTGCCCTTTTAATTCAGACAAATCCAGAGGGGCTGCCAGAAAAATGCGGCTATCCGTTCCCTGGTCATCAAGCTCCGCCACCGCCAGATATGGCGCTGATGCCAATGACTGCCCTTCGGAAAAGACAGCGCCACGGCCATTGCTCAATAGAAAACGGCCAGTGGCTTTATGTTGTGCAATACGGTCAGGATAAGCGAAAGCCAGCAGCAATCCGCAGGTATCAATATCATCACCACTGCCGGAAGAACATCCGAACTCCTGTTGCCGGCGGCTAATGTCATTAAGCATTCGCCGGCAAGCAGCACTATCTATAAGACAGCCGGAAACCTCTGCCTGTCTTCCTGTGCGAGCGCTGCGAAGAGCGCTGATACGCAATCGTAAGTCCGCGTCAGCCATTCCTGCTCCCCGGAATATATCCCGTTCACTAAGCAGTGCTGCCAGTTCGCAGGCCAATCCCCCAAAGCCCAGCGGAATAGCTTTAATAACCATATGGGCCAGCCGGGGATGAAGTCCTGATTCCGCCATCTTTCTTCCATGAGGAGTAACAGCTCCATCCTTGCCCAAGGCACCAAGCTGGCAAAGGAGTTCTTTGGCCTGGGCTAAGGCCGCGGCAGGCGGTGCATCCAGCCATTGCAATTCTGCCGGTTCCGCACCCCATACGGCCAGTTCCAGTACTAATTGTGCAAGATCAGCTTCCAAAATTTCCGGTGTTGTATAAGGGACTAGCCGCAAATTCTCCTGCTGTGTCCAAAGACGGTAGCATACTCCCGGCCCCAGGCGTCCCGCCCGTCCCCGGCGCTGGTCGGCAGCAGCCCGCGATACACGAATAGTTTCCAGCCTTGTCATGCCTGTACGCGGTGAAAAGCGCGAAACCCTCATCAGACCGCTATCAATTACAATTTGTACTCCCTCTACGGTAAGGCTAGTCTCGGCAATTGAAGTAGCCAGCACAATTTTACGTTGTCCCGGCGGGCTTGGAGCAATAGCGAAGTCCTGTGCTTCCTGCGGCAAATTGCCATAGAGCGCGGCAACCTTGATATGCGGTTCAAGACCTTTCTCGCTGAGAATCGTTGCCACCCGGCGGATTTCCCCAGCCCCCGGCAGAAAGACCAATATATCACCATGGTTATTATTCAGTATCTGCTGGATCATCCGTACAACAGCAGGTTCAATGCGTCCGTCCAGCGGGTGGCTGATATAACAAGTCTCAACAGGAAAAGTCCGGCCTTCGCTATGAAGGACTGCCGCATTACCAAACAAACCAGCCACAAGCTTAGTGTCCAGTGTTGCCGACATAACCATAATTCTCAAATCTTCCCGTAAAAAAGCCTGTGACTGCAAACTCAGGGCAAGTCCTAAGTCTGCATGAATGCTGCGTTCATGAAATTCATCAAAGATGACAATCCCCACATCTTCCAGAGCCTGATCGGCTTGCAACAACCTGGCAAGCACTCCTTCAGTAATTACTTCAATACGGGTTCCGGGGCCGATCCTGGTATCGAGCCTGACCCGGTAGCCGACTGTTTCGCCCACCTGCTCTCCGAGAATTCCGGCCATGTAGCGGGCGGCAGCGCGAGCCGCAAGCCGGCGCGGCTCCAACATTAACATACGGCGGCCGGCCAGCCATGGCTCAGTCAGTAACGCCAGGGGAATACGGGTAGTCTTGCCCGTTCCCGGCGGCGCCGACAGTACCACATTACGCCCGGACCGCAACGCCGTTCGTAATTGGGGTAAGCATGATTCTATCGGCAATTGTGTCATTTAATCACTCCATTGTATTATCACTGCCATCTATTTTCGCCGGCTCCAACAGCCCCATAATCGCAAGTATCTGCCGTACGGCAATGTCGAGGGAAGCCGTATTTTTTACAACATAATCAGCGATCTGCCAACTGTCGAATTCTCCCGCTTTTTCCGCATATTCAATCCGGTGCTTGATACTATCGGCATTCTCGCCTTTTTCAATAATACGTCCGATGATGGTAGACTTGTCGACCATGATATAAATGGACTTAACATGATCGCCCAATAAGTTCGTCAACTGCTCCATGCCGTAAGCGTCAACCGTTACCACGGAAATTGGATATTGTTTTACTTTATCCATTACCTCTGCCTTGCTCAATCCATAAAAATAACCGGAATAATTGACCCGTTCAATTAACTGGGTTTTGCTAAATTCATCATTGCTGATAAAATAATAATCCACACCATGTTGTTCCCCATTTTTCGGCGGACGGGTAGTGTGACTGATAATTTCGGCAACTCCATATTTATTTAATTCCTTGATGATAGAAGTCTTCCCTGAAGCGGGTGGACCAATAAGCGCATAGACTTTATTCATTATTATACCCCCCATTATTAACTACAACAACTTAGGCTTTTACTGCATCTATTAATAATATCGGCTTAATGTTGCAGATAATAAAATCTTCTGTGCCAATCATTTGACATAAATTTCATAAATCCTGCTTTTTTCACCAAAAACATGCTCTAATTGGTCTGAGTTTATATTACTATGCTTCCATTTCCAATCGTTTGCCTTTGAGCACTTCTTCCCGGAGAGTATTCCATATTTGCTGAAATAATTCATTATAATGCAAACTTGTGCGAATAACGGAAATTTCTCTGGGCCGGGGGAGATCAACATCAATGATACATTTAATTTTGCCGGGATGAGCTGTCATCACCATAATCCGGTCCCCCATGCACAAAGCCTCATCGATGCTATGGGTTATAAAAAGGGCGGTTTTTTGTGTTTTTTCCCAAATGCGGAGCAGTTCCTGCTGCAGAATAATTCTGTTTTGCTCGTCCAGTGCGCCGAAGGGTTCATCCATTAGCAATATTTCCGGATCATTGGCAAAAGCCCTGGCAACACTGACCCGTTGTTTCATACCGCCGGAAAGTTGATATGGATAGCAATCGATAAACTTGGACAAGCCGATCATGCTGATATACTGTTCAGCAATAGAATAGCGTTCTTTCTTCGAAAATCCCCGCAGCTTGAGCCCATAAGCGACATTATCGCGGACAGTCATCCAGGGAAACACCGATTGTTCCTGAAATACCATAGAATTAGCCGGACGGTCCGGCTGCGTGACCGTGATAGTCACTTCCCCGCCGGTAGCTGTTTCCAAACCGGCAATAATACGCAGCAGAGTTGTTTTGCCACAGCCGCTTGGACCCACAATGCAGAAAAACTCGCCGGCAGCCACCCTGAAATTTATGTCGTGCAGAACGGTCATAAGACCTAAGCCGGCGACAAAGGATTTGCTCACCTTTTGCGCTATTATGCTTGTTGTTGCCGTAATCATCATCCACCTCTCAAAGCCGTTTCCAGGGAATAACCCAACGTTCAATAATATCAAGAATTATAGAGAACAAATAACCCAGTACGGACAGCAGGATGAGCGCCACGAACATGTGCTCAATGGCAAACATATCATACGCGCGCCAAATCATCCAGCCCACACCGGCCTTGGCAGCCGACATTTCGGCAGCGACCACCAGGATTAAGG
>JAEYSJ010000293.1 GCA_023434855.1 Bacillota bacterium
TTGTAAGACAAATTCGTAATTCCAACCAAAATTGTAGTATTGAACATATACACAAGCTAGGTAGTCAAGTGCTTGAATCCAAATGGATGCTCGGATGAAGCGTAGCAGATTCTTCGTATGTTTAATATTAGGTCTAAACATTTATGGCCTACATACCTTACACGGTCTATAGCCAGCATTAATGGCTTCGTCGCGACTGTCAAAGTAAACTTTATGATTATTTGACATTCTAGATACCCATCTACAGTCGGAATAATGGAATATACCGGAATTTGAATTGCCTATATATGTTGCCTCAAACGGGTGGGAATGCGGCACCGCTAGAGCAAATGCATCAGCTGCACAGTCATCCAAAGTAATAATGTGTTGAGCAGGTGGGATAGGACTAGCAATACCTGTAGCGAAAGCAAATACACAACAAAATACCAATAGAAAATTAATATAAACCTTGTTTATGCGGTTCATTTTATCCAAACCTCCTTTGTTATTAAGGTAACTGTACTACGGTTTAGGACTCGCCAACAAAATTACCGTTAAGCCAAGATCCTCTCTTAATGGAACCGTTCTGAGAGTAATAGGTACCATATCCGTGCTGCTTATCATTTAAAAATTCACCTTCATAACGGTTGCCACTTGCCCAGGCAATAACCCCCCTGCCAGTCCGTTTACCATCAACTATGTCTCCCTCATAACGGTCGCCATTAGTCCAGGTAATAACCCCCTTACCATTTGGCTTGTCACCAACCCAATCCCCTTCATAACGGTCACCACCAGAAAATATATAAATCCCTTTACCAGTCCGTTTATTATCAACAAATTCACCTTCGTAGCGGTTACCATTAGCCCAGGTCTTAGTTCCTTTGCCTTGCTGGTTGCCGTTAACCCAGTCACCTTCATAACGGTTGCCGTTAGCCCAAGTTTTAATCCCTTTGCCATGAGGCATGTCATTTTCAAATTCGCCTTCATAGCGGTCACCGTTATTCCAGATATAAATGCCTTTGCCAGCCCGTTTACCATCAGCGTAGTCGCCTTCGTAACGGTCGCCTTTAGTCCAAACATAAAGACCCTTGCCGTGCGCTTTACCATCAGCCCAATCACCTTCATAACGGTCGCCGTTAGCCCAGATGTAAATCCCTTTATCATGTTGCTTATCATTGACCCAATTACCTTCGTAACGGTCACCATTAGCCCAGGTTTTTATTCCCTTTCCATTAGGCTTGCCTTTTTGCATATCTCCTTCATATTTTGCAACAGGTTTACCGTTTAATAGCCATTGTAGAATTCCGTATCCTGTAACATAACCTTCGGTATCAGCGTTACCCGACCACGTAACCGTCTCGTTAGGTTGGGGTTCATTATTCCAGACTTTATAGCCCTTGTCAGTTAGAAACCAAACACCGGAAGCGAAAACCTGTCCGGGAAAAGTAATTAAGGATAGCACTAGAACAAGGCTTAATATATTGAGTTTAATTAATCTTTGCATGTGACTACCCCCCAATTAAATGCATTCGTTTGTCGCTTTTAAATAATTCTAACAACTATAAGCCCTAAATTTCTAAGTCGAAATTCGAATCGTTCTTTGTCTGAATCTCATAGACGAGTTTACGCCATTCTTCTTTAGATATAAAAACTTGTCCAGGATCGATAACATACGCAGGTACACGAAAGTTAATATTGTTCCCAAAACTAGCCACGGAAAGAATGCCAGCATGAAGCATAAGCGACACATCGCCAGATTCTATAAGCGGCAAAGCCTGCTGAAGAAAAAGCTTACGGTTAATGGTTGCTCTCATAAAATACACCTCATTTCAACACAATTCCCTTAATTACCATTTCAACGAAAAGGAAATAGCTTCCTGCTTACAAATGTACATTTGCTGGCCGCCTCCTTTTAACAAAGCACGATCTGCTTAAAAGAGGAAAAAGGGGGGACAGGGTGATGTAAAATATAACGGGAATATCCCGCCTTTTTTGTGTTGCAGTAAATCAAATATGTAAAGTGCTAGGCATTGAAAATAGTGATACTTTTTGAATTATTATTATTGCCACCATTTTTTGCAGCAATATTTAAAGGAGGGAGAAGAAGAATATGAGTGATATTGAAAAAGCTGTAGCCGCATATCAAAGATTAGGAGCATTGGATTTTCTTATTTTCGGAATGGCGTTGTCATTGGGTTTTTTAATTTGGCGCATTGTTAAGACGCAAGACAAAATAGTTACCACGCAGGATAATTTATTTTCCAAAATGGAAGCAATGAATAATTCATTATCGGTCCATGACCGACAGGCACAGGAAATGTCAGATAGGATTGAGAAAGGTGTAGATTGTCTTAATACAGTAAAAACTTCAGTAGCTAAACTTGAAGGGAGGCTAAAGGTATAAAATCACAAATCAATTTAATAGAGGTGAAGGGTAAAAAATTATTATTTATAAATATTTAAAACTTTTATCCTTCGGAATGTAATAAGTGTGGGACATTCCTACTGCTTCCACATCTCACCATGATGACCATCTACCTTCGGGCAGATGGTCATTCCCCTGTACCGGAACTTTTTATAACTAAAATCATGATTTCGTCATATACTGTATTGTTATTCAATTTTTGGAGGGATGAAATGCTTATAGATATTGTATACGGTTTGATTTCCGTTGGTATTGTTACATTGGGCTCATTGGCTTACATTTATTTTAAACTTCCCTGATTCACCCTCGCTTCGCCGGGGGCAAATTTTTAAAATATGTGTATTGAAGCGGTATGATGATAAGCCACCTACCTCCGGGTATGTGGCTTTTAATTTATAGCGTCGTAATTAAAATAGCAGGTGAGCAACCTACTCATATACAACAAAAGCCACCACACTTTTTAGTATGGTGGGCTTTTGTAAAAGAGGATTTAACATGTTTAGTTTTGACAGCGGCATTTTGTGTTCCACCGCTTATTATCATATGCGACTTCTTGAACAAATGAACAAAAGTTCCAAAAGTGGGAGGTATATTATTTTTGGTGTAGAAATAGGGCAAATGCGACTAACTAAATAAAATGAAAGAGATAATAACCAAAGTAATAGAAGGTGATATTTGTGAGGAAAGCCAACTGCGTAATATGGGAACTGCTGGCGGTTTGTATTATAGGTTTTTGTGCAATAAGTCAATTTGTCGCGAACCATGAGGTTGACGGATTTGACATATTAATTACGTCTTGGGTGCAAGGCATACGAACAGACATACTGATCCAAATATCAAATATATTAGCTGCAGTGGGTGCTCCGAAAACTGAGATGCATATAGCGATTGTTGTGGCAGTTCTGGGAATGGGTATTATTTTTTTGTTTCGGCAACAGAGGTTTAAGGACTTGGCTCCACAGTTTATTGTGTTTGGGGCGGCAAACATTGCGGCATTTTACGTTAATTATTGGCTGAAAAATTTATTTCACCGGTCGCGACCGTTGGATCATATTGCATCATACAGTTATCCTAGTGGTCACGCCATGGTTTCTTTTACATTCTATATAACTGCTGCTTATTTTCTGTGGCAGAACATACCATCCAAGGCTGGTCGTTTAATAATAGCTGTTGTATGCTGTATGATGACGGTGCTTATTGGGCTTAGCCGGGTATATCTCAATATGCACTATCCTAGTGACATTATTGGCGCTTATTTTGCCGGGGGTGGCATTACCCTGATAATAATTTTACTCTTTCGTTGGCATCGACGGCGTTCGGGGAATAACCTATCAGAGAATTAAAGATGCCAATCAAACATCCTCTCCTTAAATACCCAACTGAGAATATTGAGCTTATGCCCCTGCTTATTTAAAATGGTTCCCTTTGTAGTCGCTAATTCCTCATGGTATTAAGTTCAGCTCAATTTGGATATAGGTATACCATTACCACGTTAGCGTATTAAAAAATAAAGGAAATTTACAAAGCATCTTGACACATTGTGAAAGTTATGACATACTTTTTATATAAGAACTGCATGAATGCGGTCGGTTTTATTAAAAGTAGGGCAACACAATATCGTTTTAAAAGCCATGAAGGTTAACTCGTCTTGAAAGGCGCGTCTATTCATGGCTTTTTTGCGTGCAAAAAAAGGGGGAATTTGTTAAGAAAAATTTAGTAACCTGTTTTTGAAACTTAAAATTTTTTTGGAGGTTGGTTATATGCATATTCCTGATGGATATCTTAGCCCAAGCACTTGTTTAACATTAGGTGCCGTAATGGTGCCACTATGGTACAAAGCGTCAAATGTGGTTAAACGAACGGTTGAGATTGCAAATGTTCCATTTATGGCCATGGGAGCGGTATTTACTTTTCTTGTAATGATGTTCAACGTTCCGATTCCTGACGGTACAACAGCGCATGCCGTAGGAGCAGTTTTACTGGCAGTGACGGTCGGGCCATGGGTAACGATGATTTCAGTTAGTGTAGCATTATTGATTCAAGCACTTCTTTTTGGTGACGGAGGTGTATTGGCATTTGGGGCCAATGCATTCAATATGGCCTTTGTTATGCCATTTGTAGGATATTATACCTATAAGTATGTGGCCCAGAATTCTCCCATTAATTCTATGCGGCGAGTATTAGGCGGCGCAGTCGCCGGTTATGTAGGGATAAATGCTGCTGCATTTATTGCTGCAATTGAGTTTGGCATTCAGCCATTGTTGTTTGTATCACCAGAAGGTACACCACTCTATAGTCCCTACGGTTTAGATGTGGCTATACCTGCGATGATGACCGCTCATCTCTTAGTAGCAGGTTTAGTCGAAGCCGGAGTTACCGCCTTATCTCTTAAATTTATTTTAAAAACATCGCCGGAATTGATAAAAGTTGGAACCGGCATAAAGGGGGCGTAAACATGAAGCGCATCTATTATGTGATAATGGCTGTAATAATTTTATTGACTCCACTGGGGCTAATTGCGGAAGGAACGGCTTGGGGAGAATGGGGAGCGGATGATTTAACAAAAACTCTTGGATATGTGCCTGAAGGAATTGATAAGGCCGGTGAATGGTGGCACGCTTTTTTTCAGGATTACTCCATACCTCAATTGGGTGAAATAGCCCATTCCGACCAAATTGGCTATATGTTTTCCGCGATTCTGGGTTCGATGGCTATTTATGGCATTATGGTTATCTTAGGAAAAGTGTTGGCTCAAAAAGACCGCTCTGGGCAGCAACACATAAATTGACTCGCAAATGACAATGCGAACTATTCCAACCAACGATGGTTCAATATTCTTGGAGGGATATTATGCGGATTGCCGTAATTGACGGTCAAGGTGGCGGAATAGGCAAAGCTATTATTGATAAAATAAGGAAAGAATTTCGGGATGCGGTTGACATTGTTGCTTTAGGGACCAACGCATTAGCTACCCAAACAATGATTAAAGCTGGCGCCAATGAGGGAGCTACCGGCGAAGACGCAATTGTTTTCAATGCTAATCAGGTAGAATATATCACAGGGTCTTTAAGCCTAATCGTTGCCAACTCTATGTTAGGAGAATTCACACCTAAGATGGCTGCAGCTGTCGGTAGTAGTAAGGCTAGAAAAATGCTGTTACCTATTCACCGCAACAATGTTGATGTGATTGGTCTGCACGTAGAACCACTCCCTCATCTTATTGATAGCTTATTAAGGCAAATAAAAAAGTACATGGAGGTATAATATGTGTGAAGCAAATGCATATCTTTATCATGACGGAAAAGAAGAGCTCTTGCTTGAACGTGTGGATAAGGTTTTAAATAACAACGGTGGAGTTTATCTGGAAAACATTTTTGGTGTGCGAAGAACAATTTCTGCCCGTATTAAGGAATTACAGTTAGTAGACCATCGTATTATTTTAGAAAGAACGAATGGGGGATTATAACATTCTCCCAAAGCAATGGAGGAACAACTATGATGAGAAGTATAGTAGTTACTTTGGCAATAGTATTCTTATTGACTATTGCCGGTACTGCCTTTGCTGCCGCTAATCCCTTCGTTGATGTTCCGGTAAAACACTGGTCGTATGAGTCAGTCGCAAAATTGGCTAAAGCTGGTATCATCGACGGCTATGGTGATGGAACTTTCCGTGGCGACAAAACCCTGACCCGTTATGAAATGGCTACAATTGTAGCGAAAGCTATGGCAAATCAAGATAAAGCTAATGCCGAACAAAAAGCTGAAATTGCCAAATTGGGAACTGAGTTTAGCGATGAACTGAACAAGCTTGGCGTCCGCGTTAGTGCTCTGGAAAACAAAGTTGGCAATATTAAGTTCACTGGCGAAGTCCGTGCCCGTTATGAATGGACAAAGGAACCTAATGATCCAACAAAAAATCCGGCTGAGAAAAATCGTCTTCGTCTGGGGATGAATGCGGATTTAACGGATAATCTTGCCTTTGTGGGCCGTTACCAGGCAGAATCACTTGTTGACGGTGAAACTGCTGTTAACCAATTAAATCTAGCTTATTTGACTGGTAAAGCCTTTGGTAATGGTTCTTTCACTCTTGGCCGACTGCCGGTTTTTCTGGGCAAAGGTCTTATTTATGACGGAGACGGCGCAGATTCTATTCAAGATGGTGTTAGTTTAAGCTTGGGCAATCAAGTTAAATTTACCGGCACTGCTTTTAAATGCGGCGGTAATGGCAACCCTTTAGCCGGTACGAATGTTTTAGCAGCTAATATTGATTGGTCGGTTAATAAAGATTTTGATTTGGCGCTTGTGTATGCAAAGACCAAAGAAGATACGGGCACACCATTAAAAACCTGGGCTGCCGGTTTTGGTTACAATGCTATTCCAAATATCGGCCTTACATTTGAGTATGGGAAAAACAGTTCTGATGCCGCTAAAAATGCCAATGGCGGTAACGCTCCTAAAGCCTGGATGGCAAGAGCCAAGTATTTGGGTGCCGATTGTGATAAGCTGCACAGCTACGGCCTATGGATAGGTTATAGGAAGGCCGACAGTGGGTTCTACAATAATACCACTCTTGACGGTGCCGATCAGGTGCAGGGTAACTTGCTTGCCAACCAAAAAGGCTTTGAATATGGTTTTGAATATACAATATTAAAAAACGGTATTCTGACTC
Organism: Bacillota bacterium; assembly: GCA_023434855.1. The sequence goes on from JAEYSJ010000293.1 coordinate 7,074, forward strand.
TCCAATATAACAACTTGAAGAGTAATGATAATAATAATATAAACGGTAAAAATTTTATCGGTCAGTTGGTATATTCATTCTAAATGGCTGTCACTAAAACTTTAAAGGCTGATTCCTTAGTATACAAACCGTGGTTTGTTGCTGTTATTTGTCTCAAAGAGAGTTCCCCCAAGCAATTTGGCATTTTAATAAGTGAGGGCCACAAGATTAAAGCGCAAGTTTACACCTAAAATGGTGCAAGCCTGCGCTTTTTTGCATCAAAATGTTCACCTAGTGGATTGCTATTTTTGAACATTGCTTTTTGGTCAGACTCTTACAATTTGGAAGGCGCGGAGTTTTTTACGGAAATGAAGCTTAAAGAATGTTGTGCTAGAAAGATATTTGTTGGAATATTATTGTTATAATAAGGTAGGACTGTCCCACTTTAGTTATGGATTTCTTAAGACAAAATAGTCAAAGAGAAAATTGTCATAAAGGCAGAGTCTTATTAAATAATACTTGGAGATTAAATTTGTCAGAAAAAGCGGAGGAGATGTATTTTGGATGCATTACCAGCATTATATACTACAGTTTCAGAAATCTTAAATTCAGGCGATATCGCTAATTTTAAAATCATATTGCTGAGTATTGTGCTTGAAGCTTTGCCATTTGTCCTGCTCAGCGTTATTGTTTCTGCTATCCTGCATAACTTTGTTACTGAAGGTATGATCCATAAACTAATTCCCAGAAATAAACTATTCAGTATCATACCAGCCACATTACTTGGCATACTATTTCCGGTATGCGATTGCGGGATGGTTCCCATTGTACGCCGTTTAGTTATGAAAGGTGTTCCCCTCCATACTGCGGTATCGTTTATGTTGGCGGCACCTATCATTAATCCGGTAGTAACGGCAGCCACCGCCTTTGCTTTCAGAAATAACGGCAACATGGTCCTATTTCGCTTAGGAACAGCCTTTTTCGTTGCCTGTCTTGCCGGTTGGCTGATAAGCATATTTTTTAAAGGCAATGAACTGAAAATTAACGCGGCTATTTATCAACACGCTTGTTGTTGCTGCGATCATCATACGGAGGATCACCGGGTAAAGGGATCTACTTTTACCGAGAAGGTAGTCTACACCATCTACGATGCCAGTAACGAATTTTTCGAAATGGGTAAGTACTTGTTGATCGGGGCAATGTTGGGTGCTTTTGCCCAGATCATCCTGCCTCGTCCGCTCCTGCTTGCTGTTGGACAGCATTCTTTTCTATCTATCGTTGTTATGATACTGTTTGCGTTTGGCGTATCGATATGTTCTGCCGCTGATGCCTTCATTGCCGCTTCTTTCAATACCAGCTTCTTACCAGGTTCGCTTATCGCCTTTATGGTATTCGGGCCAATGCTTGACTTTAAAAATACACTCATGCTGCTGCATGCCTTTCGCATGCGTTTTGTATTCCTGCTTGTCGCAATTGTAGCGATTTTATGCGGAGGCTCAGCTTATTTGATTAATCTTTTATAAGGGGGTACAAAATTGAAGCACAGATCTAAGAACAGGTTTTTGTTTAACTTTAACGCTCTTTTACGGACTGTAATCTTGTTTGGCTTTATGATTCTACTCATATGGCTTATAAAAACGCAACAATTAAATCTATACATAAATCCAAAATTTACAGGTCTAGTTGAAATTACAGGTTGTCTACTATTTCCCATGTCCGTCGCTCAAGCATTGAATATTCTTCAACCGGCCTATAGTCTTAGTGACCATCATAATCACAGCCATTCGGGTTTTTGGATGTACATTCCTTTTTTGATTGTACTTGAACTTGCTTTTGCAGTCCCCAGTAATACCCTAAATGCTAATCTTGTCAGCGCTAAGGGTCTCAATAGCCAGTTATCTGCTCCTGCTTCCTCCTATGAAATGTCGCGACCATTAGCTCCGAAACTAAGACAAATGACTTCGATCGACGTCACTGACACCGACTATACCGAAATTATGAGCGAAGTACAGTTTTTCTCCCAAGATTATATCGGTAAGGAAATCGTAATGACCGGATTCGTCTTTAGACAGCCGGGAACCACGAATAACCAGTTCTCGCTAGTTCGTTATGTAATAATGTGCTGTACGGCTGACGCTTTGCCTTACGGCGTTTTGTGCGAAATTAAAGATGCTGCCAAATATGAGGAAGGAAGCTGGCTTTCAATCAGAGGGATTATCCAGAAAACTACCTATGAAGATCAAACGGTTCCCGTGATAAAGATTACATCCATTAAACAAGTCCAGGAACCGAAAAACCCGTACGTTTTCCCTCCCGGCCAATAAAAGGCAAGTTCCTCAGTTAAGAGAAATACTATTAACTAACTTAATAAATAGAGTAGTCCAAGGTCAGTTACGTAAAACTGTCCTTGAGCTACTCTATTTTTGACTATAGTATCAATTTGTTTTTAGCCTCATCTACGCGATCGGGGCATATATAGCCAATCAATTGATAATCGCTAGCTAATGATTCGTAATTAACGTTTTTTTGCACAAGTTTATTGTGTTGGTCAAGTGTATCAAAGCGAATTCCTGTTTCATTAACCTCACGAACGATGCCTACCCAAACATTGTTTGATTGGTCAAAGCCAAGAACTATCGATCCAACTTTGGCGCTTTTAGGTGAAGTCTTAACGCTCCATCCGCTTTGCATAGCCTCTCCGAGCCAAACTTCATCGGGTCCATTCCAGTTCACGCCCGGAGAAGGGGCAAGTTTATCAAATTCTTTCGCAACGTATCCTTCCGGTGATGCTTCAGCGAAGCCCTTGTACAAAGGGCCATTAGTGCAATCATTTCAGGCAAATGACGTAGCGGGAGTAAGAACAAATGAAATGATGGCAATTAAAAATACGAAGAATACCTTTTTCACGGAATATCCTCCTCAACAACTAGTGATCATAATAAGTTATACTATAACTATAGGCAATATAACATATAAAAGCAATACTCCAAAAGTTGCAAAGATAGAATTCTCTTTAAGTGCACCTGGTCGACAGCACTCTTTTGAAGCTAATAATAACCAAGCTATTTTGTGCTATCTTATGGCAGAAAATATTATCATTTTAACGCTTCTTGCAATGTTTTTAAATTTTGTTCCATTACGTTTATGTAATCATCGTAGGCGTCAGGCTTTGCTTCACCGGTTACCGCAGGATCAAGTGTAAAAACTTTTGCGCCTGTTTCTTGTGCAATAGTCTCAGCCGCTTTTGCCGGGTACTGCGGCTCAGCGAATAAAGCCTTTATTTTGGCTTCCTTTATTTTTTCGATAGTATCCTGCATTTCCTTTGGAGATGGCTCCGATCCCGGTTCTCGTTCAATGACCGCAACGATATTCAGGTTAAATTCCTTGGCAAAGTAGGGGAAGGCTTCGTGAAATGTAATAATATCTCTGTTTTTGGCACTATCCAAAGAATTATGCATTCTATCTTTTTGTGTTTCGAGTTTTTTTACGTATTCATCAGCATTAGCTCTATATTTTGCTGCATTAACAGTATCTAACGACGAAAGCTGTTCGGCGATGTTTTTAACTTGCAATATGGAATCAGAAATGCTAACCCATACATGAGGATTTTCCTCGCCGGTTTCATCTTTCAACAAATCGATACCCTTACTTGCTTCAACAATTTTAAGATTAGGCTGCTGTTTTATAATTTTATCCAAAAAACTTTCCATTCCCGCTCCGTTAATAACAAAGGCATTCGCTTTCTCCAGCGTTTTTAAATCTTCCGGTGTCAGTTGATAATCATGGAGGCAACCAGTCTGCGGTTTAGTCATATTGATAACTTCAACACCGGAAACACCTTTGGTGACATTAATGGTGGAAATGTACATTGGATAAAAAGATGTTACAATAGTGAATTTTTCTTTCGATCCCGTATTAGTTGAGTTCGCTTGACTATCAGGAATTTTACTTTGTCCACATCCGCTTAAAATAATAGAACCTATTACCACTATGAATAGCATTCTAACAAATTTTGAAAACATTATAATTCCTCCGTTGTAAATAGTAATAATTTGCATTCGCATTTATATTATACACGAAAAATAAAGTATCTATTACATTATTTACAAATTTTTATCGGTTAGTATATCTCTTTTTAAATTGACGATTTTAAAATAATATGCTATGGTTTATATTGTAAACTTCATAGATTGAGACAGGTGCCCTACGGGGCTTAATAGGGAAGTCCGGTCAAATGCCGGCGCGGTCCCGCCACTGTAATGAGGAGCGAACCCATGTTGTACCACTGAGACGCAAGTCTTGGGAAGGTTTGGGTAAGCGATGATCCAGAGCCAGGAGAACTGCCTGTCTAACAGTCACCGTTATACCCACGAGCGATGGGGAGGGGATTTGCGAATGAATACTTCGTAAGCTAATCTCTACTCTTTTTGGGGTAGAGATTTTTTATTTTGTTTACGGTAAATCTAATGAGAAGAGGGACAATGATGAAAAAATACTTAATGTTCGGCTATTTTTTAGCCGTTGGTCTTTTCGTACCGGCAGTAGGAAACGCTATGCATATCATGGAAGGGTTTTTGCCCAAAGAACACGCTTTGGCCTGGTTTATAGTTGTATTACCTGTTTTATTAATTGGTTCTAAAAGCATTAGAGAAATTGTAACACGCCATCCTGAACGTAAAATGCTGTTAGGATTGGCCGGAGCATTCATTTTTGTATTATCGGCCCTAAAAATCCCTTCAGTCACCGGTTCAAGCTCGCATCCGACAGGAGTTGGTTTGAGCGCTGTATTATTTGGACCAGCAGTGTCCTCTGTTTTGAGTGGTATCGTCCTTGTGTTTCAAGCGTTGTTACTAGCACATGGCGGAATAACCACTTGGGGAGCGAATACTTTCTCTATGGGAATTGCCGGTTCTTTTGTAGCGTGGACATTGTTTAAAATCGCCAGAATGATGGGATTATCGGAAAAGATCGCTATATTTTTAGCAGCAACTTTTGGCGACTGGGCTACATACATGGTTACTGCCGGCCAATTGGCGTTGGCGTTTCCTGATTCAGTTGGTGGTTTCTGGGGTGCTTACACCAAATTTCTTGGAGTATTTGCCGTTACCCAATTACCCTTGGCGGTGTGCGAAGGACTGCTGAGTGTAGTAGTTTATAACGCATTGGCGCATTATGGCGAGCAAGGTTTGATAAGTCTATGGTGGAAAAATGAGGAGGAAAAGGCATAATGAAAAAGCAAAATATTATTCTGTTAACACTAGTAGTTTTACTGGCTGCAATTCCTCTCTGTCTGCAAAAAGACGCTGATTTTGGCGGCTCTGACGATAAAGCCAAAGAAATGATTAGTGAGGTCAATCCTGATTACCAACCATGGTTTGCAAGTTTATGGGAACCGCCATCAAGTGAAGTTGAGAGTTTTCTATTTGCTTTGCAGGCAGGGCTGGGAGCCGGATTTATAGGCTACTATTTCGGATATCTAAGAGGGCGAAAATCACAGGAAAATATTAATGATAGTGACAAAGGACACGTTACTGCTCAAAGTATTGGGTATTGATTAAATTAAGTCACTACAGTAGCTTTATATATCGAATAGACATTGCATAGGAAAATGTTTTATGTGGGTGTCGTACATCAAATTGCAAAAATAAATCCCGACAAATAATCGGGATTTATTTTTGTATACCGGATTAAAGGTCTTTATATATTGTAATTTTTTCGAGTAAACTTGGTTTTCTAATAACCTACTATGTACTAACCCGATTTGGGGACTGAAAAAAATAAAATCTTTGTCATGAATATTCAATAAACAACATATATTTTAGGTTTTGTTTTTGTACAACTCACCAATATTTGAGCTTCCTCATAGTTTAAATTAGCTGCAACTAACATTGAAATTAATGCAGCTAAGGAGTGGTCAAATATGGAAGAAGAGCAAGTTCTATCAAAGATGTCAGTGCTAGCACCGGTAATACCGAGCGAAACCAAGGAAAAGGCAAAGGGGCTACTAAAATATTTAGGTCCGGCATTTATTGTTAGCGTCGCCTATATGGACCCAGGTAATTTTGGCACCAATATCAGCGGTGGTTCTCAATTTGCTTACAACCTTTTGTGGGTGATTCTTTGGAGCAACGTTATGGCCATTTTTGTGCAGATTCTTTCCGCGAAAATCGGCATCGCAACCGGCATAGGCTTACCAGTGCATTGCGGCCAGGAATTTTCCCGTCCGGTTAACTGGTTTTTATGGTCCATAGCTACGGTGGCAGCCATGGCTACAGACCTTGCGGAATTTCTTGGGGGAGTACTTGGTTTTAATCTATTGTTCGGTATCCCGTTAGTATGGTCCGCCGCATTGACCGGTGCGGTTACTTACTTTATTTGTCACATGCAAAAATATGGTCAGCGAATTGTCGAGCGCATTATTACAGCGATGGTAGCCGTAATCAGCATTTCATACGTATGGGAAATGTTTATCTCTAATCCTGACTGGGGGCAGGTCGCCTATCATGTTGCAGTGCCTGCGCTTACTCAAGATAGTGTGCTGGTCGCGGTAGGAATGCTGGGTGCTACGGTAATGCCTCATGTCATCTATTTGCATTCCCATCTTGTGCAGACCCGTCGTCAATGTGACGATCATGAGGACTGTGCGCATCATTTAAAAATGGCGAAGATGGATGTTTTCTTTGCCATGAACATGGCGTTTATTGTAAATGCCGCCATGGTGGTAGTTTCTGCCGCGGTATTTAATGGCAATGGGCTGAATATAGACAGTATTGAAGATGCATATATGACTTTACAGCCTTTAATGGGTAATATGGCTGCCGGAGCCTTTGGCTTGGCATTGTTAGCTTCAGGTTTATCATCTTCAACAGTTGGTACAATGGCTGGGGAAGTTATCCTTAGTGGGTTTGTAGGCTTTGATATTCCGATCAGTATTCGGCGGATTATCACAATGCTTCCCGGAATTGCCATCCTCATGGCAGGCTTTAATCCAATGGAAGCGCTTGTGGTCAGCCAAGTAATACTTAGCTTTGCCTTACCTGCGGCAATTATCCCGCTGATGGTCATTAGCAACAAAGCAAAAATTATGGGCCGGTTTAAAAATGGCATACTCACTAATATTATGGGTTGGGTAATAGTTAGTATGATTCTAAGCATGAACGCCATTTTACTTTATCTCGTGTTCACCGGTCAAGCATAGTGAATAATCTCGTTAGAGTGATCCGCAAGGTTTTAGCAGGTGGCAGCCTGACTACAAACCTTGCGGAATTTCTTGGGGAAAACCAAAAGAGACCTTTATTCCCAGCATGGTTTGTTGGAAATAAAGGTCTCGCTAAAGCAGAATATCTGCCAGTAGAACCGGGCTTACGCCAGTATGTCGATTCTACTTACGGGAAAGGACCCGTTAGCTACTCCCCTTTAATTAATACATTATTAATGTTTATTTTTATCAAACTTCCGATTTTCTATAAGTCCTGAAAAAATAGTGATAACTGTTATCATTGACTAGGCTAATATATAGTATTCAGCATAAACCGGAAGTGTTACTACAGGAGGAAAAAATATATGCAATCCGAAAGATCATTAGGAATTGCGGTCTTACTGACCGGGCTACATTTCGCTGTAAAATTGTTTGGTGGGTATTTAACCAACAGTTTAGCATTGATTAGCGATGCCTGGCACTTATTGACAGATCTATTGTCTTTAGTTATTAGTTGGTGGGCTATGAAAAAATCTATACAGCCACCAACTGATTGGGCAACTTATGGATTTCACCGAGTGGGCATACTGGCAGCGTTAATCAATAATATTTCGCTGGTAGCCATTTCGTTTTATATTCTATACCAGGCTTATCAACGGTTTTTACATCCCGAAACAATTGAGACTGCCGGAATGTCTATCTTAGCGGTATTAGGGATTGTGATCAGTGCGGTAATAGTATATTTGGTTAACGATGGGGCAAAAAACAATCTCAATATGCGGAGTGTATGGCTCCATTTTGCTGGTGAAGCCTACGCCTCGGTTGGAGTACTCCTTGGCGGAGTGCTGATTTACTATACGGGTTGGTATTGGGTTGATACTTTACTAAGCGGTGCTTTGGGCCTAACGATAATGCGCAGCGCCGTAGTTATGTTAAAGGAGATAACCATTATTCTTTTAGAGGGAATACCGGATAATCTATCAATAGACGAAATTGCTGTGTGTTTGAGACAACTGCCCAATATAAATGATGCCCGAGATGTTCATGTATGGTGCTTGGCAGAAGGAAATGTAGCTCTTTCCGCGCACATTGAAGTTGCAAGCGATGTCAGAATATCGCAAACGGAATTATTACTAAAAGATATTAAGGATATACTGGCCTTGAAATTCAACATTACACATGTTAATATTCAGTTTGAATTACATGAATGTCACGACTGTTATCATGGTATATAAGTGCGATAGCATTAACATTCAGAAATTTTTAATCTAAAAAATATTGTTGCAGTGAATTTCATAAAAATTCTGTGGTAAAAGTTTCATCTCCGATAATCTGGTAGCAGCACATACGTAATATTGAGTTTACATCCGATAATCCAAAGTTACGTAAAAATTCCATTCCGAATGAAATGGAGTTTTTACACGCTTAGTTTCGCACGAATAAATTGTATCTCTACTTCAGATATCTATCAAGAAAATCCAGTACTTTATTAATATTTTCAGGAGTCGTAAATTTATCATCTAAATGGTTGGCTCCGTCGATGATTTGAAAAAATACTTTATTTTTACCTAGCACATTTTCTAATTTGACCGCAAAATCAATGGACTGTCGAAGCGGTATTATTTTATCTGCATTACCATGTTGGATAAAAAACGGCGGATTGTCTGGGCGGATATAGGTTTCGGGGCTTGCCGCCATATATAACTCGGGTGCTTCATCTCTGGTTTTGCCTATATAACTTGAATTACTTCTTCTATCATTTTGCATGTTTCGCTGTAGTTGATCCCCTAGGGTTAGGAAGTTAATCGGGCCATACCAGTCAACTACGGCATCTACACGGCTTGATTGAGTTGGATTTCCCATACTTAAGTCTTCTAACTCTTTTACATTGCCTGATGTTCCAATTAATGCTGCAAGGTTTCCTCCCGCTGAATCTCCCCATACCGCAATCTTTTCCGAGTTCAAAGTATATTTTTCTGCATTTGCGCGGATCCAGCGGATAGCTGCTTTTACATCGTTAATTTGACTAGGAAACTTAGCTTCTCCGCTTAGTCTGTAATTAATAGAAACAACAGCGTAACCCCTATTGAGTGCTTCCATCATCGGAACAATCTGAAAGTCGCGCTTATCGCCTTTAATGAAAGAGCCTCCGTGGATAGCCACAATAATCGGAAAAGGCCCTTTTCCTTCATTGGGCAAATAAATGTCCAGTTTTTCTGCGGGTGATAAAGTGGCATAAGGAACATCTAACCACTTGTGTTGCACAGGCGCAACGTTTATTCCATCCCTACTATTAAATATTTGGTTTAAATAGTCATCTCCCTGTTGTTGATTTCTATCAGTTGATAGGGAGGATTGCGCGTTAATAAGACTACAATTGTATATTAATAGGATCATGTAAATTAAGAGAATAGGTACAACTTTAAAATTATTTTTTTTAGTCTCTATTGAGGCAAGCATTTTCAGTTCTCCTTTCAAATATGCCCAGCATAGTCAAACCGTTTGGCCAGATATAACAGTGTAATTTTTCACTTTCATACTAAGGCCAAACAACCCCGCCAAAAGGGGGAGCCAGATTAATAAATTAATAGCAGAAATAATTCCCATATATTCTGCTAGCACTCCCACTAAGCCTACTCCAAGTCCGCCAACCCCAATACCGAATCCCAGCATTAACCCGGATGCCATAGCGGCATTCTTATTGATAGTTTCTTGTGCAACCACCACTGTTACAGAAAAGGATGCCAGAAGTGCAGCGCCAGCTAGAGCTAACAATATATAACTCAAGAAACCACTAGTATTGAGAAAGAAATAAAACATTGGACTGGCTATAACCAGTGAACCTACAATTACCGCTTTTCGTCCAATTCGGTCAGACAGATAGCCGCCTATAATTCCACCCATAGCTCCGGAGAATAGCATCACAAACAACAGTCGGCTACCAGCTAACAGCGAAACATTAGTGGTCTGCAGATATAATGGCAAAAAAGCGATCAGCCCAAAATAAGCTAAAGAGCGAAAAGCTACCACTGTAACAAGTTTAGTAAGCTCGACCCAGTTCGAACGTAAGACAGGCAAAAGAGGTGGGGGAGCTGCTTTGAACTTAGGTGAAATTTTAGGCGCGGAAAACCAGAGTAAAATAGCAACAAGTAATCCGGGAACGATAAATAGGGGAGTCATTTCCAAGCCATATGCTTGGATAAATGGTACAACCATCAGGGGTGTAAGTGCCCATCCAACATTTCCCGCGGCTGTAAAGCAAGCTTGGAAGAACCCTTTTCTGTTACCGCTTACAGCGGTAACCATAGCTGATGCCTGGGGATGAAATGCAGCTGTTCCTAAGCCCGCGAGAGCTGCAACAACGACTAGCAGAGGATAGTTATTAAGCAGTCCAACTAAACTTATTAAAACCGCCATCCAGATCGTACCAACATAAACCATCCATCGCTGATTTTTCTGATCCACTAGATAACCGAAAACTGGCTGAAGTAATGATGATGTGATCGTGAACGCGGAAATCAAAAAAGCGCCTTTACTTACTCCGAGTCCTGCCGAAACCAAAAATGGCAGCAAAGTCTGTATGTAATTCATATACCAATCGTTAAATAAATGGGCGAGGGAAAGGGAAACAATTTTTCCTTTACTTGGTGATACCATATTCATAATGTACATCTCCTTTTTAGATATTAGCTTTTTTAGATAACTTTTTATAAGTCTCAAGAAAAAACTCTAAATTTTTCATTCGTATTTCAATATCATCTTTAAATTCTACCAGCCTTTTTAGTCCCTTATCAGTTATCTTATACCACTTTTTGGCCGGTCCTGAAGTATCCGTTTCCCAATAAGATGATACTGAACCTTCTTCTTCTAGCTCTTGGAGTGAGCGATAAATTATAGCGCTATCTGTTTGGTAACAGGGTAACTCTCGTTGCAGGGTATTTAAAAGGGAAGCGCCATATAAATCTTCCATAGCTAAAAAAAGAAGAATAAATGCAGGGGTATGTCGATAAGCTTGCTTTTTCTTTGATCTTTCGACCATGTTATCATCTCCTTAATGTTTGTTGCATATATAATATAATTACATATATATGTAATTCACACTATCATAGTAACAGCAATTGTAAAAAAAATCAAGTGAATTCTAAGAAATTTTAGAATAAAATGAGGTCATCTCACGAACATATTATAAAGCTGGCTATTTAGTGTCCCATAAACCATCCTATAAACTTAAAAAGCCAGCATTCTCAATTTGCGAGAAGCTAGCTTTTTTTGCGGATAACTAAAGTGAAAAACGTAGTAAACACCACTTCGGGCTGAGTGGTGTTTGTGGATTGTCCATTGAATAACCATGACTAAAGTGCTGGAGCTTATTTTAATTGCGATGAGGGCTAGGGAAGTGTAAGGGATATATATAGGTGGATATAATCCAGTGTTTTTCATCGGATAAGGGTTTTTTGTGCTTTGTCATTTGGCTTTTCAGTCTGTGGACGGTTTTTTCGTTAATCCTTTTTTTCCATTTTCGCTTCTAGTTCTTTACGTCGTTTTTCCAGGTAGCAGTATTCTATTAACTCTGCATTTTCCGGGTCGAGTACAAATTCCCGCAAATGTTGCGGCAAATGATCAAGTTCACCTTTTGGTTCTTCTTTAACTTCATCCATTGTTAAGTCTAAATGTGGGAGTAGTTTTGCAATAACATCAATGGGAAGCCTTTTGTAATCATCTTTTTCTATTCTTGCGATGGTTGGTCTTGATACTCCCGACAGTCCTGCTAAGCTATCTAAGCTAAGGTTTTTCATCGCCCTTGCCTGTCTTAATTTGCCGCCCGGTGTTTTCGGTTTGTACATGTCTAAAGGCACAATTTCCATCCTCTCCCTAATGCACGCTACACACCTATGGTTATATTGTAGCGTTTGACATCTGTTTTCATTCAACGTGATTTTTCCTAATTTCTCATTATATCAATTATTTTCTCAAAAAGTAAGAAATTTTATATTGATATTGACCCTTTTATGGCCTATAATTTAATTCTCCCTTACTAGCCATAATAAAAACAAAGTGAAGGGGAGGCGTAGTTATGTTAAAAAAAATTTGGTCAAGAGTATTCTGCAAATGCCAGGAAACGCATGTTCTCATTCACGACGATGATGACTATGAGTATCCCAAAAGCTATGTGGTCCGCAATAAAAAAGAGCTTGAATGTTTAAGAAGATCTTTAGATGCTGATGAGGTTAAGAATATTCGCCAGCACAGGCTTTTTTCGGGTACAGTAAAATGGATTTTTTACCTGCTGGTATTTTATATTTTTAGTGATGTTATACTCGAGCTTCTATATAGATTTCACATGTTGGTGCATATCCATGCGCCTTGGGATGTTCCTATGCTTGTCAATCAATACTTTTTTCACAATAGACATGGATTTCCAAATTACCCTTACCAATAACTTTATTGGAATCCGCGGCGCAGGTCCAGTTACTATCATTCCTTCCCAATATATCCTGTATCAGACTTATCTGGTTTAACTGATGGTGCTAGGAGTAACACATTCTAGGAATGAGAAATCGTATATCAATTTAAGTATTACTCTCCTTCGGTGTCAGTTTTAAACTGACTGTATAAAGGCTATCAAACCAGTTATTTTCAATAAAAGGGACCTCTGACTTATCTAAATTAGGGAAGGAGTGCGATTAATGCCTGAACGAGTTAGTTGTCCGTTTTGTAACCACAGATTATTCGATCTATGGTCGAACGATGTAAAATTGGATATAAAGTGTCCCAAATGCAAAAAAATCGTTAGTGTTTTAAAAACCAAATACGTGCATACCGAGCAACGGAACCAGGCGGTTTGAACCGTTTCGAGTTACCAAATAGCCGGATGAAGCTAAATTAATTTTAGCTTTGTCCGGCTATTTTTTTTTGCCCAAAACTGGATGGAGGAGAAATTATAATAAAAATTGAGTGTAAATACTTGAACTACAAAAGTGACGGATAACTAAGCAAGTGCTGCTTAGGTTATCAATTAACTAAATAACATGCATACCGAGCAACGGAACCAAGCGGTCTAAGCCGTTTCGAGTTACCAAATGGCCGGATGAAGCTAATTAATTTTAGTTAGCTTCATCCGGCTATTTTTTTTGCCCAAAAATCGGATGGAGGAGAGATAACTTGAAAATTAAGTATGAATTTGTAACAGGTGAGTCAGTAGAAATCGTTGTCGCTGAAAAAATCGGGAAAGTCTTGATTGCAGTTGACAGAGATATTCGAAATAATAACCGGCGGGAAACCCGAAGACATAACTCGGTTGAGGCGCTAGAGGACCAAGGTACTCAATTAACAGATGATCGTGTAGATATTCCTTATTTCATTGAGCAGCGTGAAATTAAAAAAGCGCTATATGATGCGCTAAAAATACTTCTTCCTCAGCAGCGTGAACAAATTCGGAGAGTGTT
>JAEYSJ010000299.1 GCA_023434855.1 Bacillota bacterium
ACGCGGTCGGCCTGCGGGTTCTCGCGGATCTCTTTGTACAGCGCCAGAATATGCAGCAAATTCAGGTGCTGACGTTTGTATTCGTGCAGGCGTTTAATCTGGATATCGAACAGCGCGTGCGGGTTGATCTCAATGCCGGTGCGCGCTTTGACAAACTCTGCCAAACGCACTTTGTTCTCCTGCTTGATGGCCCGATACTGCTCGCGGAATTTCGCGTCATCGGCATACTTTTCCAGGGTGATGAGCTGATCAAGATCGTTAGCCCACTCTTTTTGCAAAGTACTGTCTAGCAGTGCAGAGAGCGCCGGGTTGCACTGTTTGATCCAGCGGCGCGGCGTAATGCCGTTGGTCACGTTGTGGAATTTGTTTGGCCACAGCTGGTGATATTCCGGGAACAGGTCTTTCACCACCAGATCGGAGTGCAACGCAGCCACGCCGTTCACCGCAAAGCCACTCACCACGCAGAGATTCGCCATCCGCACCTGTTTGTCATAGACGACCGCCAGCTTCGCCCAGATTGCTTTGTCGCCTGGCCAGGTTTGGTCGACCTGTTTTTTGAAGCGGTTGTTGATCTCGTTTATCAGCTGCATATGGCGTGGCAGCAGGGTTTTAATCAGCTTCTCATCCCAGCACTCCAGCGCTTCTGGCATCAGGGTGTGGTTGGTGTAAGCAAAGGTCTTACTGGTGATGGCCCAGGCATCGTCCCAGCTCATCTGGTGCTCATCGATCAGCACGCGCAGCAGTTCCGGGATAGCGATCGTCGGGTGAGTGTCGTTCAACTGGATAACTTCGAAATCAGCCAGATCGGCCACGTTACGGCCCGCCAGGTGGTGGCGACGCAGAATATCGGCCACTGAACAGGCGCACTGGAAATATTGCTGCATTAGACGCAGTTTTTTACCCGCCAGATGGTTGTCGTTCGGGTAAAGCACTTTTGTCAGTTTGTCGGCGTCGATACCCTGCTGCTCTGCGCGCAGGAAATCACCGTCGTTGAATTTGGTCAGGTTGAACGGGTGAGCGTGTGTCGCTTGCCACAGACGCAGCGGCTGAGCCACGCCGTTACGGTAGCCCAGCACCGGCAGATCCCAGGCCTGGCCGGTAATGGTAAAGCCTGGCTCCCAATGCCCCGCTTTTGTCACTTTACCGCCGATGCCCACCTGCACATCCAGCGCCTCGTTGTGGCGGAACCAGGGATAGCTGCCGCGATGCCAGTCGTCCGGCGCCTCCTTCTGCTGACCATCCGCAAAGGATTGACGGAACAGGCCGTACTGGTAATTCAGACCATAGCCGGTGGCCGACTGGCCAACCGTCGCCATTGAGTCCAGGAAACAGGCAGCCAGACGCCCCAGCCCACCGTTACCCAGCGCCGGGTCGATCTCCTCTTCGAGCAGATCGGTAAGGTGAATATTGTGGCCTTTCAGCACATCGCTCACCTCCTGGTACCAGCCCAGGTTCAGCAGGTTGTTACCGGTAAGGCGGCCAATCAAAAACTCCATGGAGATATAGTTGACGTGACGCTGCCCTTTAATCGGCTTTGCCGCAGGCTGGGCGTTCAGTAACTCGGCGAGCGCACCGCTAACGGCTTGCCACCACTGGCGAGACGTCATCTCCTCTGCGGCGACTAAACCAAAACGTTGCCACTGACGCGTCAGTGCGGCCTGAAATTGCGCTTTGTTGAAGGTAGGCTGTGACATAGGGAAACGGCATCCTGTAGAAAAAAATAAACACGTTGGTGCTAGTGTGCCTGGCTCATAAACGCTCTTCCTCCTCCTGCCAGGGATTAGCCAGGGAGGAGTACCGGGGATGAGCATCAAAGTGTGATCGTGGCCACTTTATCCACCCGGTTTCGCCCTTCAGCGCTCAAGAAAACAGTCCGAATCGCCGTCTGTCTCAGAAGAGGATGAACGAAATGTCATCAACACAATAAGGTCATCCTTGTGACAATATGTTTTTTAAGGTCGTCAGAAATAGCGCAGGCAAGAAATAATTACTCACGTGAAATAATATTTTTCGACATTAACGTTAAACCAACGTTTTATTTTATAGGGATGACAGTCGCGAAACTTTATTAACTCAGGTGATTGTTAACCTTCGTTTACGGTTTGGCTTGTTAAAGCAGCAGCTTCTGTGCAACCCAGTATCCATGCGCTCTCAAGGCCAATATAAAAGTTCCCTGCTATGCGGTAATATTTTTGTGACAGAGTGCAAATTCAGGCGCATTAAAAACGGTCATAACTTGCAATAAAAGTGTTTCTGGCCGAACTTATAAGCATTAATTACGAAGCGCAAAAAAAATCAAAATTCTCGTTTTCCACACAGTGAAGTGAATACCATGTTGATTCCGTCCAAATTAAGTCGCCCCGTTCGTCTTGACCATACCGTGGTTCGCGAACGGTTACTGGCGAAACTTTCCGGCGCGAACAATTTCCGACTGGCGCTGGTAACGAGCCCTGCGGGCTATGGCAAAACAACGCTCATTTCACAGTGGGCGTCAGGTAAAAGCGATCTTGGCTGGTTCTCCCTTGATGAGGGCGATAACCAGCAGGAGCGCTTTGCCAGCTATCTGATCGCCGCCATTCAGCAAGCCACAAACGGCCACTGCGTCACCAGCGAAGTCATGGTGCAAAAGCGCCAGTATGCCAGCCTCTCTTCACTCTTCTCGCAGCTGTTTATTGAGCTGGCCGAGTGGCACCGTCCGCTATTCCTGGTCATTGACGATTATCATCTGATCACCAATCCGGTGATCCATGAATCGATGCGCTTCTTCCTGCGCCATCAGCCAGAAAACCTCACCCTGGTGGTGCTGTCGCGTAACCTTCCGCAGCTGGGCATTGCCAACCTGCGCGTTCGCGATCAACTGCTTGAGCTGGGCAGCCAGCAGCTCTCCTTTACCCATCAGGAGGCGAAACAGTTCTTCGACTGCCGCCTGACATCCCCGATTGAAGCCGCCGAGAGCAGCCGTCTGTGTGACGATGTTGCCGGCTGGGCCACCGCTTTACAGCTTATCGCCCTCTCCGCGCGGCAGAACAATAGCCCCACACATCAATCCGCACGGCGTCTGGCAGGCATTAACGCCAGCCACTTGTCAGATTATCTGGTCGACGAAGTGCTCGACAGCGTTGACACCTCCACGCGGCAGTTCCTGCTGAAAAGCTCGCTGCTGCGTTCGATGAACGATGCGCTGATTGTCCGCGTCACCGGTGAAGACAATGGCCAGATGCGGCTGGAAGAAATTGAACGTCAGGGGCTGTTCCTGCAACGCATGGACGACTCCGGCGAATGGTTTAGTTACCACCCGCTGTTCGGCAGCTTCCTGCGCCAGCGTTGTCAGTGGGAGCTGGCCACCGAGCTGCCGGAGATCCACCGCGCCGCAGCGGAAAGCTGGATGGCGCAAGGCTTCCCGAGCGAGGCCATCCACCATGCGCTGGCGGCGGGTGATGCCCATATGCTGCGCGATATCCTGCTCAATCACGCCTGGAGCCTGTTCAACCATAGCGAACTGACGCTGCTGGAAGAGTCGTTGCGAGCCCTGCCGTGGGAGAGCCTGCTGGAGAACCCGCGTCTGGTGCTGCTGCAGGCATGGCTGATGCAGAGCCAGCACCGCTACAGCGAAGTGAATACCCTGCTTGCCCGCGCCGAGCAAGAGATGAAAGGCGATATGGATAGCTCGCTGCACGGTGAGTTTAACGCCCTGCGCGCCCAGGTCGCCATTAACGATGGCGATCAGGAAGAGGCTCAACGCCTGGCGATGGTTGCTCTCGATGAGCTGCCGCTGGCGAACTTCTATAGCCGTATCGTTGCCACCTCGGTGCATGGCGAAGTGCTGCACTGTAAAGGCGATCTCGCCCGCTCGCTGGCGCTGATGCAGCAGACCGAACAGATGGCACGTCGGCACGATGTCTGGCACTACGCGCTGTGGAGCCTGATTCAACAAAGCGAGATTCTGTTTGCCCAGGGCTTTTTACAGGCCGCCTGGGAGTCGCAGGAGAAGGCATTCCAGCTGATCCGCGAGCAGCATCTTGAACAATTACCGATGCACGAATTCCTGCTGCGTATTCGCGCCCAGCTGCTGTGGGCCTGGGCCCGTCTGGATGAAGCAGAAAGCACCGCCCGCCACGGCGTGGAAGTGCTTTCGGCATTCCAGCCGCAACAGCAGCTGCAGTGCCTGGCGCTGCTGGTGCAGTGTTCACTGGCGCGCGGCGATCTGGATAACGCCCGTAACCACCTTAATCGCCTGGAAAACCTGCTTGGCAACGGCCAGTACCATAGCGACTGGGTCTCTAACGCGGATAAAGTGCGGGTGATTTACTGGCAGATGGTGGGTGATAAAAAGTCGGCCGCCAACTGGTTACGCCAGACGCCGATGCCAGAATTTGCCAATAACCACTTCCTGCAGAGCCAGTGGCGCAACATCGCCCGGGTGCAGATTTTACTGGGTGATTTCGAACCGGCAGAGATCGTGCTGGAGGAGCTGAACGAAAACGCACGCAGCCTGCGTCTGATGAGCGACCTGAACCGTAACCTGCTGTTGCAAAACCAGCTCTACTGGCAGGCAGGTCGTAAAACTGATGCCCAGCGCGTCTTACTGGAAGCGCTGCAGCTGGCTAACCGCACCGGTTTTATCAGTCACTTTGTGATTGAGGGCGAAACCATGGCGCAACAGTTACGTCAGCTGATTCAACTGAACACCCTGCCTGAGCTGGATCAGCATCGTGCGCAGCGTATTCTGCGTGAAATTAACCAGCACCATCGGCACAAATTCGCCCATTTCGATGAGACCTTTGTCGAGCGTCTGCTGACCCATCCGGAAGTGCCTGAGCTTATCCGCACCAGCCCGCTCACCCAGCGTGAATGGCAGGTGCTGGGATTAATTTACTCGGGATATAGCAATGAGCAGATCGCCGGGGAGCTGGCGGTAGCCGCAACCACTATCAAAACCCATATCCGTAATCTGTACCAGAAACTTGGCGTGGCGCATCGTCAGGATGCAGTACAGCATGCCCAGCAGTTGCTGAAGATGATGGGGTATGGCGTGTAGTTATGCGCGTACAGAAATGATAATGGCAACCTCGGGTTGTCATGCCATATTCCGCTGAACATGAGGTGAACGGAACAATTTCACCCTGTTTAACCGATCGGCATGACAACCGAAGTTTCCGTTTTGCTTTTACCTCAGCACAGCTCAAGCTGCATTTTATGGTCGTTAATCACCTTCAGCACCCCTTCAGGCGGCACCTCATCGGTATAGACCGCATCCACCATGCTGATACTGCCCATATTCACCATCGCGTTACGCCCGAATTTCGAGTGATCGACCACCAGCATGACGTGGCGGGAGTTCTCAATAATGGCGCGCTTGGTACGCACTTCATGGTAATCGAATTCCAGCAGCGAGCCGTCGGTATCAATGCCGCTAATGCCAAGAATGCCGAAGTCGAGGCGGAACTGGGAGATAAAATCGAGTGTCGCTTCGCCAATGATCCCGCCGTCGCGGCTGCGCAACTCTCCCCCGGCGAGGATGATGCGGAAATCCTCTTTCTGCATCAGCGTATTGGCCACGTTCAGGTTGTTCGTCACCACGCGCAGATTCTCATGATCCAGCAGCGCGTGGGCCACCGCCTCCGGTGTGGTACCGAT
>JAEYSJ010000304.1 GCA_023434855.1 Bacillota bacterium
CCAACATTTTTTTCATCAATTATTCACCTCTGTTATACAAAATATCTTTGCTGAAGGCGGTGGATCCGGTGCTTGGCCAAATCAATCATTCGCCATTGTTCAGGTGATGCACATTCAATAAATGTCCGGTACGTTTCGATGGCCTCATGCCTGCGGCCCAGCTTGTCGTAAATGATCCCCTTGCCGAAATAAGCCAGGGTGAGCTGAGGGTTGATGGCAATTGCTTTGTCAAAATCATCGATGGCTTGTTGATACCGCCCGGTATTTGTATAAACCTGGCCCCGCTTTAAATAGGCCCGGCTGAATCCGGGATTTAGTGTAATAGCCTCGGTGTAGGCGCTTATCGCAGCCTCATATTGATAGTCAGCCATCCGGCGATTGCCGCGGTCGAACCATAGGTCAGCGGAAAAAACGGTTTCACTGTCTGCGATCTGACCGCGAATACGCTGCCTGTCGGTGTCATTGCTGGTCTCTCGCAACTGTTGTTTGAGGGCGGCAACTTCCTGCTGGCTTTTTTCATAATCTTCTTGTAGTTTTTTATAGTCCTCTGTTGTTGACAGTTCTTTCATTCGCGCTCTCATATCTTCAATCTTGTCCGTCGCAACAACAGCTTTGATTTTTACCCAGAAATCAATGTTATTCCCTGCCATAACGCGGTGCTTGTCCAGTACGGTAACTTCCATAATACCTGATGCAATTACGTGGATCTCATCGGCGGTCAACTGATAGTTTTTCGTTGCTGAATAACTTTCCACATATGTACCGGCCTGTTCGAGGGCTGTCCGCTTTGCATCAAGCAGGGCGCGTTCTTCCGCGACCATTGGCGTTTCGCCATCACCCATACAATATGTACCTTCGGCGATTATTTCCTTTGTTTCTGCATATCCGGTAGACGGGAAGGACAATAACATAACGGTCATTAATGAAAATAGCAATAAAATCAACCGGCGTCTCACAATCAATACCACCTCTACTATTATTAAAATAGCCCGATTCAATTGATAGATTCCCTTGTTCTTATCGAAAAAAATAGCCACTTACTTAAACGAGAAAGCTTACATAAAACGGAGAATCATTTAATTATGTTAAAATGTTTGTATCATAAGAGAAAATAATAAAAGCCTCTCCGGCTTGGAAAGGCATTTGCAGTACATGTATTCATAATGACTATATTTAATTCTTCCTATACTTCAATTTTCAGATCAGTGCCAAGCTCCTTTTTAAACCAGCGGGAATATTTTTCCGCTGCTTGCCGCTCGACGGGAGCAGGTTCACTGATGGTAAGCTGTACGTAAGCTTTTCCTCCGGAAAGATAACCCTTTACTTTTTTTACTATGCCCATTTGGGTGATATCCAGGCTTTCCGCCAGCGCCAGCAGTAAGGCCAGCTTTCTGGCAGTCAGCCAATCCGCTTCATCGAGAAATTCGCTGTACAGCCTGTTGCGAACATATTTGGCAGACGGTCCGTTATGCCAGCCTGCTATTACTGCACACAGCATTTGTTCCCGGTGGGTGAGGCCGAATAAACGGGCATTTTCTACCAAGTAAGCACTGTGCCGCGGATGGTCATAATAATTGATAGTAATGCCGATATCGTGCAAGAGGGCGCTAACACGCAGCAATAACCGGTGACGGGCGGTAAGATTTAAGATAGGCTGCCAATCATCAAACAACTGCTCGGCGATAGCAGCTACATGATATGCATGGTCGGTTTGACCTTTATAAAAAAGCAGCATATTGCTGGTGCTGTGCAGAAGCACATCGGACACTAGTTCGCTGTGGATGTTATTGGATAAGTAGTATTGCAAAAATAGCCCTTCCCGTACGCCGCAGCCGCTGATGATAAGCTGGGAACTTTGCATAATGTCAAACAGACTTTTGACAATGCTCAGTCCGGCAATAATGATATCAGCCCGTTCGCTGCTTAGCCCGGGAAATTTACGGCGTTGAACGAAGCTGGTTTTAATTAACGACTTCCATAAATCATCGAAAGAGATGGGACCCAGCCGGTAGTTGTGGACTTTCGGAAAAGGATAATTTTTCCGTTTTTGATCCATCTTGGCAATATTGCGGGCGGTTCCGCCGATACCGATCAGCGGCACGGAATAACTTTCCAGCCAGGGAACACGGCGAAGCTGGTGCATAATATAGTTAAGCAATTCTGCTAACTGGTTATCATTAACCCTATTTTGGGTACCGAAGCGCTCAGTTAAATTTACGGCACCAAAAGGCAGGCTGATTACACCTTCAATCTTGCGATTTTTGACAAGGGTTAGTTCGGTGCTGCCGCCGCCTAAATCAAATAATAACGCATCAGTGGTATCAAGGGTGTTGATAACGCCGATATAACCAAGTTTGGCCTCAGTTTCACCGCTGATAATTCTCAGCGGAATGCCTGTTTCCTTTTGCACGATTTGCGCAAATTCGGGACCGTTGTGAGCATTGCGGACTGCGGCGGTGGCTACCGCCAGAATCTTATTTACCTCAAACAGCTGGCACATATGGGCAAAAACTTTCAAAATTGCAATAGTACGGTCCATTGCCTCAGGCTGCAGCATGTTTGTAGTTGACAGTCCTTCGCTCAGACGTACTGATTCTTTCTGGTGATATACCAGGTTGTAGGCACTGTTATGATAAATATGCATAACGATTAGCCGGGCTGCATTTGAGCCCAAATCGATAATGGCGATGCGTTCTGTCATGAAATCAACTCCTTTCCTAATCATACCATATTTGAGTTGGCAGCTAAACTTTCCCCACAGAAATTTTTCGATTTTATGTTAAATTATTGTAAAGTATGAAGGATTTGTACAACGATATTGTCGAATTATTGGTTTGATGGAGGTGGAGATATGGCCAAGCAGACCCCCGACATATTTGCAGCCGTTCATGTCGGTTCAGAACATGTCAGTTTGCAGATTGTTGAATACCAGGGATTAAACAATATTAAAGTACTGGAGAAGGCCAGCCGTCAGGTAACTCTGGGCGAAGAAACTTTTAAAACCGGGCGGATAAGCTTTGAGGCAGTCATCGAACTATGTGAACTGCTAAAAGGCTATAAGCGGCTGCTTGTCGAGTTTGGGGTGCGGGATTATCGTCTGGTCGCCACCACTGCCATCCGGGAAGCGGAAAACCAACACTATATTATTGACCAAATAAAGATAAAAACAGGCTTTAATGTTGAAATAGTTGACATGCCCCAGGAGATTTACTATAAATACGCCGCTTTGTTTAAGCGGGTAGAAGCGCATGGTTTGACCAACGAAGAGGACGGTATCTTATTTGTGGATATATCCTCCGGGGGGTTAGGAATAACGCTGTATAAAGACGGTGCAATTAAATATCAGCAAAATATCCATATTGGCATCCTGCGCATTAAAGAAAGCTTTGACAAACACCAGCGGGAGTCAGTATATTTTCAGCAGGCGCTGGAGGAATATATATATAGTATTGTTGAACCGGTTAAACATTCACTCTGTCAGCATAAAATAAAATATTTGGTGCTGTCCGGTACGGAAACCAGATTATTGCTGACGGTTCTAAGGCGTGAAGGCAGCGAGGAGTTGTCATTTCTTAGTCTGACTGATTTTAATCAACTGTATGAACAGATCGTCAGATTAAATTTGCCGCAAATTATGAATAATTTTTCGCTGGCTGAGTCCAAGGCTGAAATGGTCCTGCCGATGATAATTTTATACAAACAAATTTTAATGCTTACCGATGTTGGTCAGATTGTCCTGCCTTGCGATCATTTTATTGATGGTCTTACTACTTTACATATCGCGGAAAAGAGCAAAGATGAATGGTTGTCTGTCATTGAGCGGCAAATAATCAGCCTTGCTCATACGCTGGGAGATAAGTATCAGCATGACTCTAAACATGCGGCCAATGTGGAAAAGTGGTCGATAGTGCTGTTTGACCGTATGGCCAGAGTACACGGGTTGGGAAAAAGGGAAAGGCTACTATTAAAGGTTGCCGCTATCCTGCATGACATCGGCAAATTTGTCAGCCTGCGAAAGCACTACTTTTATTCTTACCGTTTAATTATGTCCTCCGATATACTGGGATTTTCCGAAGAGGAAAAAGCAGTAATGGCCAATGTGGCCCATTACCACTCCAAAGGAACCCCATCTGACAGCGACCCGAATTTTGCGGTTCTTACCAAGGAACAAAAAGTGCTGGTGGGCAAGCTGTCAGCAATTATCAGATTGGCTGACGCCATCGACCGCACTCACCGGCAAAAAATTGCCGCGTGTGAGATAGCAATAAAAGGTGATCAAATGATAATCAGCGTTGAAACCAATGAAGACATATCGCTGGAAGAGTGGACTTTTTCTGATAAGGCGGGCTTTTTTGAAAACGTCTTTGGTATACGGCCCATACTAAAAAGACAGGCAAGGTGATACCATGTTTGCGGAACCTCAATATTTTCTTAATAGAGAGCTAAGCTGGCTGAAGTTTAATAATCGTGTATTGGGTGAAGCTGATGATAAACGCAAGCCGCTGCTGGAGCGGCTGAGATTTATTGCCATTACCAGTTCTAATCTGGACGAGTTTTTTATGATCAGAGTAGCCGGACTTAAGCAGCAACTTGAGAGCGGGGTAAATAAAACCGATGCTGCCGGCCTGACAGTGTCTGAGCAGGTGAGACTGATTGCTGAAGCGGCACATGAAATGGTCAAAGTCGAGTACCGGTATCTAAAGAAAATTCTGCAGGATCTGGAGCATCACGATATTTATTTTACCGAAGTGGAGAATTTGCCGGAAAGCGGTCGGGAATGGGTTGCTAACTATTTCCACAATACCATCTATCCTGTTATTACTCCCATGGCGATCGATGCCCGGCATCCGTTTCCTTTCCTAGCGAACCGCAGCCTAAATCTGGCAGTTACCTTGACGCAGGCGGAGCATGATGATATTTTCGCGGTAATTCCTGTGCCCAGCGTGCTGCCGCGTATTGTGGAAGTTCCCGGGGGGTCTAAGAAAAGGCGTTTTGTCTATTTGGAAGATATCATCAAATCGTTCGCCATAAAACTGTTTCATGGCTATACCATAAAGGATATTGCCCCTTTCCGGATTACCCGCAATGCCGATTTATCTATTGATGAAGAGGAAGCGAAGGATCTGCTGGAGGAAGTGGAAAAATCACTGCGTCAACGAAAAAGGGGGCAGGCTGTCCGGTTGGAAATCAGCAAGACAAGCAGTCAGGCCATCAGGGACTTTTTAGTAGAGCCTATACAAATATCCGAACAGGATATTTATGAAATTTCCGGACCTATCGATACTACCTGCCTGATGAAGTTTGCCGATCTGCCGGGATGTGAACAACTGCGCCATTCCCCGATTGTACCCCAAACCCCGCAGGACCTTATCACCCAGGACGATTTATTTGCCGCCATACGCAAGCAAGATATATTACTGCATCATCCTTATGAGTCTTTTGATCCGGTTGTCGAGTTTGTTCTCCAGGCGGCAGTTGATCCAAAAGTACTGGCCATTAAGCAGACCCTGTACCGGGTGGGCGGGAATTCGCCTATTGTGTCGGCGTTGGCCCAAGCGGCGGAAAATGGCAAGCAGGTTACCGTGCTGGTGGAACTGAAAGCCAGGTTTGACGAAGAAAATAATATTATCTGGGCCAGATGTCTGGAAGATGCAGGTTGCCATGTAATTTACGGACTTGCCGGACTGAAAACCCATGCCAAAATCATTTTGGTGGTCAGGCAGGAAGAAGGCGGTATTAAACGGTACGTCCATTTGGGAACAGGCAACTATAATGACATTACCGCGAAAATATATACTGATATCGGGCTGTTTACCGCAAATGACCAGTTCGGTGCTGATGCTTCAGGATTTTTTAACGTATTATCCGGTTATTCCGACCCGCCGATATGGAACAAAATTGCCATGGCTCCATTGAGTCTGCGGGATAAGCTGAAAGAGTTGATTGGCAGGGAAATCGCGTTTGCCCAGTCCGGGACGCCTGCCAGAATTGTTGCTAAAATGAATTCGCTGCTTGACCAGGATATAATTGAGTATTTGTATGAAGCTTCCAGCAAGGGTGTGAAAATTGATCTCATTGTACGGGGCATATGCACTTTACGGCCAGGGATAAAGGGCGTCAGCGAGAATATTACCGTGCGCAGCATTGTGGGCCGTTTCCTGGAGCATAGCCGGGTATTCTACTTTGCTAACGGCGGTGATGAAAAGATATACCTGTCCAGCGCCGACTGGATGCCGCGTAATTTAAATGAACGGGTGGAATTGTTTTTTCCCGTGGACGATGAAAGGCATGTCGCCCGTATTAAGGAAATTTTGGAGCTGGCCTTAAAAGACAACCAAAAAGCTTACATCATGAAAAGTGATGGTTCCTATCGTCGGGCTGATAAACGGAGTAAAGCGATTAACAGCCAGGAAGAACTGTATCGCATGGCCCGGGAAGCTGGCGTGCCGCCCGAAATCCCCATTGAACAACGACTTAAGCCCATGTATCGTAAAGAAAGTTTGGAACATATAAAGGACTTGGCGTGAGCCAAGTCTTTCTTATTTAGGAGGGAATTGTAATTTAGCGGGCGGGAAAAAATAGCTAACCGCCAAGGACCCCAAGAACGCCAAGGGTTTTAATATTGGATTAAAGTTTATTTGGGAAAGTATAAACATTTGCGGGAAATAATGAGAAAAACAGGATTATTGTATTCTAATGAAGTATAATAATAGGAAACCCCTCAAAAAGAAGGAGATGCGGAAAAATGGCAAATTTGTATCGTGTGGCCATTCATTATGAAAATGATAATGGCTATATTGAATATGACGCGAATGATAAAAAGATTAAGGTTGAACTGGCGAATGAAGGCAAACGGCACGAAATTGAGGAATATTTGGGTCAAAAACATACGATTCATGTTCCCCAAAATACGCTGCGCGACTTTAATGATGTAACGGTTGTTCCTGCTGATAATGTGGACAACCTAAAACTGGTCTTAACGCGTATGTGGGAACGCATCGGTGTATTTGTTGACTGGAGCCGTCCCTGCAATGTAATGTAAAAAAAGGAGTCCAATCCTGAAAAAATCTTCAGGGCTGGATTCCTTTTTTATATTGAGTTATACCCTGTATATCACCAGGTTATCCACAAAGTTATACACAAACTGGTTGAAAATGTGGATAACTTCAAAAATGATTTGTAATTTATTGTGGAAAAGAGTAGTATTTTAAGAGACAAAGCGGGTGGATATGTGGATAAATATGTGGATATGGTGATAATATAGATAGTATCTGCTTGACTTATGTTTTTGAAAGTGGTAAAATACTATTCGTTGACCAATGAAAGATATCACCGTTGTACTAAAAACAAAAATGACTCCGTAGCTCAGCTGGATAGAGCGTTTGACTACGAATCAAAAGGTCGCAGGTTCGAATCCTGCCGGGGTCGCCATAGAGAGTTCAAAGGCTTTACG
>JAEYSJ010000313.1 GCA_023434855.1 Bacillota bacterium
CTGTCTGGCTGATGCTTAAGGAGCACCTGATTCCGCTGCTGTGGCAGCAGACAATCAGCCATCCTGAAGAGATAGCTGGCATATTCAGTCATATCCGCCGTAACTATATGGCGAAAGCAGCATTAGAGGGGGCAGTCTGGGATTTATACGCCAAGGAACAGAATATGCCGCTATACCGGGCATTGGGGGGAGAACGGACCGCGATTGATGTGGGTATTAGCATTGGTATCCAGGATACGGTTCATAAACTGCTGGCGCTTATTGAACAGTATGTGGCAGAGGGCTACCGGCGGATAAAAATTAAGATTATGCCTGGCTGGGATGTGGCGGTAGTTGCCGCCGTCCGCCGCCATTTTCCGGACATTCAACTGATGGCGGATGCAAATTCGGCCTATACGCTGGCCGATACTGAACATTTAACGGCGCTGGACCAATTTGGGCTGATGATGATTGAACAGCCGCTGGCGCATGATGATATTATCGATCATGCCCAGCTTCAGCAAAGACTTAAGACGCCTATTTGTCTTGACGAAAGCATTCATTCGGTGGAGGATGCCCGTAAAGCGGTAGAACTTAATGCCTGCCGTATTATTAATATCAAAGTCGGTCGGGTGGGCGGTCTGACGGAAGCACGGCGCATTCATGATTATTGCCGCCGGCAAGGTATCGTGGTGTGGTGTGGCGGCATGCTGGAAACAGGGATTGGCCGTGCCCACAATATTGCCATTACTGCTTTACCGGGGTTTACCCTGCCGGGCGATACCGCAGCCTCCAGCCGTTACTGGGAACGGGATTTGATTGACCCTGAGGTTACGGTGCATAACGGGCAAATTCATGTGCCGGAAAAGCCTGGAATTGGTTATGAACCGGTAAGGGCACGGATTGAGGAGTACACGCTGTACAGCGAAACTTTTCGCCGGGAAGCAGCCAATGGTTGATTCAATGGCGCGGGTACGCGAAGTTTATAGCATCCTTCACCGAATTCCGGAAATAAGCTTTGCCGAATTTAAGACAGCTGCTTATTTAACAGAGCAATTGCTGCAAGCCGGTTATCAGGTTAAGACAGGGCTGGCTGGTACGGGGGTGACCGGCATGCTTGCCGGGCAGGCGGACGGTCCTATTGTAGCCATCAGAGCAGATATGGACGCTTTGGCTCATAGTGTCAGCGGTGTAGAAACGGCCATTCATTCCTGTGGTCATGACGCTCACTGCGCCATAGTGCTTGCAGTTGCCGAGGAAATGGCAAGAAAGGGTATAAACCGGGGCGCCTTGCAGATTATCTTCCAGCCGGCAGAAGAAAAATTATCCGGCGCCCAGCGAATGGTGGAAGCTGGGGTGATTGAAGATGTTGACATACTTATCGGCCTTCATCTTCGCCCGGTCGAGGAGGCTGGACTGGGCGAGGCTACGCCGGCATTGTTTCATGGCGCCAGTGCCATAATGGAGGTTGAACTGACAGGTGTATCGGCCCATGGGGCTAGGCCCCATTTGGGCATAAACGTGATTGATGCCGCAGCGGCGGTGGTAAATGCGGTAAACGCCATTCGCGTGAATCCCGCTGTTGCCGCCAGTATCAAGGTGACAAAACTCCAGGCGGGAGGAGCAGCTTTAAATGCCATACCTGATAAAGCTGAACTAGCGTTGGATTTACGCGCCAGACAAAATGATGTAATGAAGGAATTGCTGGCCAAAGCGAAAACTGCTGTCCAGGCTGCGGCAACTACTGTAGGCGCCGGTTCTGACATAATAGGAATAAATCAAGTTCCGGCAGCCGAATACGACCAAGACTTAATCAAACTAGCCCAGGAGGCCATTCAGGCAGTTTTGGGTCCGCACGGACTGCTGCCGCCGGTTTATACACCAGGCGGGGAAGATTTTCACTTTTATACCCAGGCCAAGCCAAACCTGCGCGCGACATATATTGGTCTGGGAGTGGACCTGACCCCCGGGTTGCACCATCCTGACATGACTTTTAATCCGGACGGGCTGATTAATGGCGTAAATATTTTGGTGTATATGGTTAATAAGCTGCTATAAGAGCGTGTTCGCAAACACGCAACCATAATGTTAAAGAGGCTGGTTCAAAATGTTCAGATGCTAGGCGCCTTGGTTTTCGAGGCCGGAGGCGTACGAGCTTGTACGTTGAGGACCTTGGAAGCCTAGGCAACAACGCAGATGGGCGTTTTGAACCAGACTCCTGGAGGTAATTGATATGCTGCATGAATTTTCACGAACAGAACTATTAATCGGTGCGGAAGCGTTGGCAAAACTGGCCAAAAGCAAGATCGCCGTTTTTGGAATTGGCGGAGTGGGTACTTTTGTGGTTGAGGGATTGGTCCGTACGGGAGTAGGCAAGTTCGTCCTGGTGGATGATGACTGTATTTGCCTGACTAATATCAACAGGCAGATACATGCTACGCGAAAAACGGTAGGTCGGTCTAAAGTTGAGGTTATGAAGGAACGGATTCTGGAGATAAATCCCAAGGCTGAAGTTACAACCTTTCAGAAATTCTACCTGCCAGATACTGCTGTGGAATTAATTAATGACGATTATGATTATATAGTTGACGCTATTGATACTGTTACCGGTAAGCTTGATCTTATTATGCAGGCCAAAGCCAGGAATATTCCTGTTATAAGCTGTATGGGGGCCGGTAATAAGCTTGATCCAACCAAATTTGAGGTGGCTGATATATTTAGCACTTCGATCTGTCCGCTGGCAAAAGTTATCCGGCATGAATTGCGAAAACGCGGTGTGAAATCCCTGAAGGTTGTGTATTCCAAAGAGGAGCCGTTGAAACCTCAGGAAACCGAGGAGTCAAGTTGCAGCCAAAGCTGCATATGTCCGGCGGGTACTACCAGAAAATGTACAGTTCGCCATCAAATCCCGGGAAGCATGGCTTTTGTGTCTTCCGTTGCAGGATTGATTATTGCCGGCGAAGTAATAAAGGATATTATTTTTGACAGAGTTGATAACCATGGTAAATAAGAACAAGAGTCAGGAGAATTCTGACTCTTGTTCTTTATCGTATTAAATTATTCATAATATTGAGGAGCAAGTTTCATGGTATTAAAGAAATCCATATCATGGGAAAATATTACTCTGGCATTATACTTTTTCGCATATTTTCGCACTTTTTCGATAGAGCTAAAAAAGGCCAGGCTATCATAGACGATACCGGATGATTTAGCCGGGGGGCCGTAGTTTTCTTTGGTATAAAC
>JAEYSJ010000076.1 GCA_023434855.1 Bacillota bacterium
AAACAGTACAGATCTTTCCTCATGCCAGATATAACCGTAGAAATCACCGCTTATATGATGATAAGGCTTAAAAACAGTTTTCATGGTAAACAAATCATTATCCATGTCTTGCTGCAAAAAACTTTGCTGGATCCTGCCTGCCTGTATTATATCTTCTTTAAGACGCATATCGGCAGTTACATCCCGGACTATCGCGGCAAGTACATCAGTGCCATGAATTTTTATGTATTTTAAACTGACTTGAACTTTGAACATGTCCCCATTTTTCTTGCGCTGCCAACAACTGCATATCCATCCATCGCGCCTATGCTTCCTGGCTGCATCAAACCGCTTGACAGTAGTATTCATATCACAGCTAATTTCCCGCATATGCATTTTTTCAATCTCTTCCCCTGTATAGTATCCATACATTTGGCGTGCTTTTTCATTCATGTATAAAATCATGTATGTATTTGCATCTACCAGTAAAAGCGCATCATTTAGCATGTCAAGCAGTTCAAAGCGTTCACAATAATGGCAAAATGAAGTAAAGATATTCTGCGTTGAATTCATTTTATTTCTTCCTAACCTAAATAATCTACAAATCTACTGGATTTTAAATACCTTTGTTAACCTGGTTAACTCAAATAATTCTTTTACCATACCACCTAAATTGCATATCGTTACACCACCAGCTTTCTGCAAAGCACGTTTCTGGATAGCTACCAACACACCCAGTCCTGAACTGTCGATATAATCAACCCCGCCGACATCGATAACAAAATTCTTATAACCTTGTTCGATGTACTTAATAAGACTGTCCCTAAGCAGCGCTGCTTCTTCCACATACATACTGCCAAAAAGTTTTACCACAACTTGATTATCCATTACATTGATTTCCTGCCGCAAAACCTTCACTCCTTTATACTTTAAAAGTATCAACTTCCGACTTAAGTTCAGTTGCCGAAGCACTCTTCTGCTCACCTTATAACTGAACCTCCGGATTATATCACATGCTTCGACTGGTTTCTTCGACTAGACAATCTTTTTTCGCATAATGATTTTTCTGCCGCTATCGGTATATTTAAACGAGTCAATACAATATTTAATTATTTCAATACCCCGGCCATGTTCGTCAAAGTCCTCTGCCTGTGGAACCTCGGAAACCTCAATCCCCTTAAATGCCAGGCCATCGTGGCGTACCGCCATACATACATCACTGCCGTCTTTAAAAAAAGATACTTCTATATTCGGGGATATGCCATTCTCATTGCCATGAAATATAGCATTGTTTACTGCTTCATTAAGAGCGACGAATAGTAATTCAACTGCCTGCGGATATAATTTATTAAGATCATTTTTCATAACGCAGCGCATACCGGCAAACTCGTCAAGGGATGAAAATTTATATTGCCGCATTACTCACTTCCCTCTCTTTCGCCATAAACAACTAATATATTCTATAATTCTCCTCTATTTCACATTTTCCTTTATGAATTTGTAAATAATTTGTAAAAATATACAATATACTTTTTTGTATTGATCTTACCGCTAATGAAAAATAAAAGAACCAGATTATCCTAAGACAATCTGGTTCTAATTTTCAGG
Organism: Bacillota bacterium; assembly: GCA_023434855.1. The sequence continues at coordinate 1,588 of JAEYSJ010000076.1, forward strand.
TTTTTCCGTTTCGGCAGAATGAAGCTGAGCTTTTTGTTACTTGTTACCCCTTTTCTTTCTATACCCATAGCCCTCAGAAACATGCCTGTCAATGCTGCTTATTTTACCGGTAATACAGCCGCGGCAATGGGCAGGAGTATCATTTATGCATATTTTGCCGGGATAGAGCAAGTATTTTTGGCGATAATCCCCTTCAGTAACATTGGGCATGGCAACATTGGCACCACTTTTGAGCGCAATAATCCGGCCTTGCCCATTAAGAGCTTCCATGGCGGTTGTGGCCGGAATATTCACATCAGGCAGCAACAGCCTGGTGATCGCCATAACCTTGAGACTGAGTTCAAAAGTGCCGCCTTTTGCATCGGCAAGAGGCGTTTCCTGGTTGGGAATGAACGGCCCCAGACCAATCATATCGGCATCAATTTCTTTGAAAAACAGAATGTCGCCTGCCAGCGATTCCAAAGTCTGACCAGGTAAGCCAACCATAATACCTGTGCCGACCTCATAACCTAACTCCTTTAAATCCTTAAGGCACCTTAGCCGATTTTCAAAACTCATACCAGGATTTAATTCCTCATATAACTTTTTATCAGTTGTTTCGATACGCAAAAGATATCTGTCGGCACCCGCCTGTTTGTAGGCCTGATATTCTTCCCTGGTTTTTTCGCCAATGCTTAGTGTTATGGCTACATCCAACGCTTTAATAGCCTTGATAATATACTGCATTTTTTCCACGGTATACCAAGAGTCTTCACCTGATTGCAGTACAAGAGTTTTATAACCGTAAGACTTGGCCTTGCGGGCAAAATCAATAATTTCATCAGGCTCCAGCCTGTATCGGTCAGTTTTGGCGTTGCTGCAACGCAACCCACAGTATAGGCAATTTTGTTTACATGTATTGGAAAACTCTATGAGGCCCCGTAAATGTACCTCATCACCAACATATTTTTTTCTTACGCTGTCAGCAGCCGCATATATTTCCTGATCATACTCATTGCTGCTTAACAGGGCGACAATTTCGGCTTTATTCAATTCATGAGCAGTTTCTGCCTTTTTGATTATATCTGGTACACTTAACAAATAACTCCACCTCCCTAAGTAAAATGCATCGTCTCTATTAATTCTGATACAAAAAGAATGGCTTATAGAAAGCCATTCAATTATGTTATTTCCGTCTTAATGCATTATACAATTTTGCTGATAGGTTTGCAATAAAATCGCTGGCATAATCATCGTTTTTTTTCGTAATAGTATATACACTTATTAATATCTGGTCTTTGCCGTCGTCAACAACGCCCACATCGCACAATATATCATCAAGTTGGCCTACTTTGTGCATAACGGTAGTTTGCATAAACCGTGGTATTTCATCATTATAAATTGTATTAGCCAATTCATATTTTAAAGCTTTTGATTTATCCTTATCAAGGTATTTTTCCTGAACGATATTTTCAAATAATCTGGCCATATCATAAGGAGTAGTCACACTATGATACTGATACTTCTTATATGCTTCCTCGCTGTGTATCTGGGTTTTACGCATACGCAAATCCTGCGTTACTTTAACAAGAGCATCCGATTTGGCTGCTTCAATTTCGGCCAGTAATTCCGCAAAAGCTGCGTTGTCACTCACTGTCATCATACACTTAATATCTTGATCGTACAAATTTCGTTTTCCTGCGTCAGCTTTTGGATATAAGTACTTATATGTTGCAAGCGCAACCACCAGTTTACTTGTGGAGGCAGTGGGAAAAACATCATTTTCATTAAAATCAATTGATTTTCCGGTTTTTAAGTTTTTGGCAAAAATGCCAACTTTACCGTCAAATTGCTTCAAATCGTTATTTATTTCATTTTCCAGCGCCGGTGCTGCAAAAACACTGGTAGCGAATAGCATTGCGGCAATTAACATTCCTGTTACTTTTTTAAACACGATTTCAACCCCTTAATTTGAAACAGTACTGAAGCGTCTCATTATGTTTATATCATATCTTTTAGTAGATTACGATAGGTATAAAGTACTAAATTAACAACAACACTTCCACCTCCGTACTTGCAGGTAACGGAGGACTGTTTTCCGGAATGACAATTAGGCAATTGGCAGCTACTGCTGATTTGAATGTTCCCTTGCCTTGGTCCTTTAATGACTGCACCTGCCACCCGTTTCTGTCTTGCCAGCAGTTTCCCCAGACAAACCGTTTAGCTCCGGCGTTTTTACCAAAAGGAGATACCAGTACGGCTCGTGCTTTAGGCCTCCACCATTGCGTACGGCCACTTATTTTCATGAGCAGCGGCCGCACCAATTGTTCCGCAGAAATGGCGGCAGCCGCCGGGTTACCCGACAAACCCATATAAGGCTTGCCATCCTTTACTCCCACTAACACGGCTTTCCCCGGTTTAATGTTTATCTGATCAAATAGTATTTTAATATCAAGTTTTTTAAACACTTCGCCAATTAAATCATAATCACCGGCCGATGCTCCGCCTGTGGTAATCACAAGATCACATTCAGACGCCTTGCTGATAAGCCCGGCAATTTCATTCACATCATCCCGGACACACCCGAGAAATACCGGTTGTCCGCCGCTGTCATATATTTGACCGCCTAACATATAACTGTTGGAATTTCTGATTTTTCCTGGCGCAAGCGGTGCTTCAACCGGGATAATTTCACTGCCTGTGGCGATTATTGCCACCCGGGGTTTTTTAAACACTTGTGGCCGGGCTTTGCCCAGAACCCCCATCATAGCCATCACCCCGGAATTTATAACCGTTCCTGCGGCTAACAAATCTTCACCGTACGCAAATTCCTCGCCCTGCAGGCCAACTTTTTTACTCGCATTTTTGCCAGCCAACACCTTAACCATATCCCCGTCGGCAACCGTGTCTTCCAGCCCGACAACCCCGGTAGCCCCCGGCGGCAGAGGGGCTCCTGTCATAATACGGCAGGCTGTACCGGAAATTACTTGCTCCCGGGCAATACTGCCGGCAGGTACATTGTCAATTTGCCGCAGCACTATGGGATTGTCCGGAGCAGCCTGGGCAACGTCTTCAGCGATGACGGCATAACCGTCAAGCAGCGAATGATTAAAAGGAGGGCAATCAATATTGGCAGTTACCGTCTCCGCCAACACCCGCCGCCAGCATTCGGCCAGCGGTATGCACTCCACCGGCATGATTCCCACAGCATTCAACAATTTTTCCTGGGCAGCTTCAAGTTTGAACGCCATAATGGCACCTCCGATTTCCCTGTGTAATGCACTGACTTCATAGTCATATATATTTTTTTCGCTGACTGATTGTTAATTCCTGCTATATCTGTTATAAAACAGGATTAATACAATCCATTTCAGGAAACATTATACTAAAATCAGTTTCAGGAGGCATTCTATTGAATAGTCAACGCATATTGGTCATCGGCGGAATGCTGCTATTTCTATTAAGCGCAGCATACGGCTTATTTTATGACGGTTTTTTACATCAAGAACAAAATCAGGTACTGATGTATAATCTGGACATGGCTCTGAATATGGCTGCCAAAGGTGACCTGACCACAGCCAGCGCTTTTGCTCAGGAATTCGGCATTGAAAGTCAGACCCGGGATGTGCAGGCACACATACCCTGGCATTTGGCGGTAGCCGGTGCAACTGCCATTGCACCGGTATGGCTTGCACCCAAGCTTGATATCAGCGAACGCATGAAACGTCTGCTGGCACTTTTAATATTATCGGGAGGCGTCGTTTTGGCCGGCGGTGATTTCATTAAGGCTATGGGCCATTTAAAGACAGGTTATTATATGACATTGACCGGCTATGCCTGGATGGCGCTAGGTTTGTTAGGCTATTTTCTGTATGCCTTGCTGTATATTTGGCTAAATCAAGAAGACCGGGAACGGACGAAGCGGGGATGACAGTTGATTACACGTCGTGAATTTCTTAAAATCTGCATGTCTTCAGCCCTGACAATGAGCCTTACTAAAATGCTTGACCCGATAATAAAAGAGGCCTATGCGGAAAGCAAACTGGCCAAACCGCCGGTTATCTGGCTGGAGCTTGGTTCTTGTACCGGAGAGTCTATATCTTTTGACAATGCGGTCAACCCTGATTTGCACCAGATCATAACTGAAATGCTGGATATACGTTTTAATTGGCTGCTAAACGCTGCCCACGGCGACCTAGCAGTAAAAACTTTGTTGGATACAGTGGAAAAAGAGGCCGGCAATTTCTGGCTGATTGTCGAAGGGTCGGTGCAAACTGCCGACAATGGCCGCTATGATCATATTTTCCTGCGCAATGGCGAAATGGTGACAGGATTGGCGGCAATAAAGGAGTTTAGCGCTAAAGCCAAGTATGTGGTAGCGGTGGGTGACTGCGCCTGTTTTGGCGGACCGTCCGCCGCCCATCCTAATCCCGGCGGCGCCAAAGGGGTATGGGACGTAATCGACAAACAAGTCATCAATGTACCCGGCTGCCCATCCCATTACGATTGGATGACAGGCACCCTCAGCCATCTTCTATTGTACGGGTTGCCTGAGCTGGATGCCTATAACCGTCCTAAAATGTTTTTTGGCAAAACTATTCATGAACTATGCCAGCGCCGCCAGCAGTTTGAGGATGGAATCTTTGCCGCTTTCCCCGGGGAAGACGGCTGCTTATATAAAGTCGGCTGCAAAGGTCCCATCACTCACGCCGATTGTCCCCTAAGGCAGTGGAACCATTATGTCAATTGGCCGGTAAAAGCAGGTACGCCGTGTATTGGCTGTGCTGATCCGCATTTTCCCGATGGCTCGATGCCCTTTTACAATCACCTGCCGGATATTCAGACCCCGGCTGTAGCGATTAATGCCAGAAAACTTGGTCTGGCTTTAGGTACACTAGGGGTTGGCGCAGTTGGCACCCACCTGGCCGCCGCCATCTTCGCCAAACGCATTCATAAACATTATATAAAAGGCACTAAAAATATTGACCCTGAACCTCCGGAAACGCTGGACCAGCTCAATCAGGAACTGGACGAACTGATCAAAAAACAGAATACCCTTCTCACTAAAGCCCGCCAACTGGAACAAAGGAACCTTCGCAAACATAAAAGAGGTAAAACTATATTGCACCGCCTGGCCGATTTCTGGCGCACTGAGGATAACGACGGAAGGAGTGATAGGTAGATTGGCTGTTAAAACAATTTTTCCTGTGACGCGCCTCCATGAACCGCTACGGGCAGACGTTGACATTGAAGGGGGCAAAGTGGCTGATGCCTGGCTGGGCGGTATGCTCTTTCGCGGCTTCGAGGCCATGATGATAGGACGGGACCCGCGGGACGCCGCACTGTATCTCCAGCGGGTTTGCGGTATTTGCTCCTGCGCTCACGCCATTGCCGGATCCATGGCCCAGCAACAGGCCTTTGGCGTGATGCCCACGCCCAACGGCCAGCATCTTACCAATCTGATTTTCGCCGCCGACCTGATCCAAAACCACTTGCGCCATTTTTATGTCCTGGTTTTATATGACTACATAACCGGACCTGAGATACCGCCATTCGTCCCCCGCTTGCCGGGAGACTATCGTCTTCCCAAAAAACTGAATGATGAAATTGTCGCCCATGCCAAAAACGCACTGTCTATGGCCGCCCGCGCCCACGAAATGATGACAGTGTTTGGCGCAAAAGCACCCCATCAGCAGACCATTATGGCCACAGGTGTAACCGAGCAGGCGTCAAGCGAACGAATTATGGCCTATAGCGGCATACTGCAAGAGATAACTGCATGGGTGGAAAATTATTATATCCCTGACATGATGACAATTGCCGGTTATTATAAAGATTACTATAATATCGGCGCTGGTCAGGGCAACTTATTGTCTTATGGCATGTTTCCGGCTCCTGTCACCGGTACCCGGGCTTTTTCGCCGGGTATTATCATCAACCGGGGCCAGGTTGATAATTTCGATATTACGAAAGCTACGGAAGAAATACATTTTAGCTGGTATAGCGGCGACGAGCAAGGGAATTTTTCCGGCAAACCGCAAACCAAACCGGACCGCGAAAAACCTGATGCTTATTCCTGGGTTAAAGCTCCCCGCTATCAGGGCCTGGCTTTTGAAGGCGGCCCACTGGCCCGCGGCTGGGTAAACGGCGACTATCGCCGGGGAATATCAGTAATGGACCGCCTGGTGGCCAGAGCGCAGGAAACACTAAAAGTCTGCCAGTTGGCGCGCAAATGGCTGGAACAGCTGGTTCCCGGCGCGCCGGCCCTGCACCCTTTTACTCCCTCTGCCAACGGTCAGGGTACCGGTATGGTAGATGTCATGCGCGGACCCCTTAGTCATTGGATAAGCGTCCATAATAACAAAATAGACTATTATCGAATTGTCACACCTTCAGCCTGGAATTTTTCCGCAAGAGATAACCAGGGCATCCGGGGACCGGTTGAAGAAGCGCTTGTCGGTACCCCCGTAGCCGACCTGGAAAGCCTGATTGAAGTTGGCCGGGTAATCCGTTCCTATGACCCATGTTTTTCCTGCGCGGTACATTGCATAAACGCACCGGAAACTCAAATACGGATAATCTGAATTCTATAGTTATATATAAAGAGACAACCAAGCAATTGGCCTAAACCAAGCACTTGGTTGTCTCTTTTAACTATGTCAATCGCGAAACATTAACTATGCGGGGGAGTCTGCTTCGTCAATGCCCGCACTGGCACTCCAGGGAAAGCGAATGCTATTTCGACATATCCGCCGGATCAATGATGGCGATGTCGCCTTCTTCACCGGTACGGATTCTTACAGCATTTTCAATGGGATAAACGAAGATTTTGCCATCACCAAGGTTACCGGTCCAACAGGCTTTTTTAGCGGCTTCAAGCACTTTTTCCACAGGCACTTCACATACCACTACTTCTACTTTTACTTTTGGCAGCAGATTAATGGTAACTTCTTTGCCGCGGTATACTTCTTTATGACCTTTGGAAAGGCCGCAGCCGTAAACCTGGGAAACTGTCATGCCGGCAACATTAATAGCATTTAGGGCTTCTTTAAGGTCCTCAAGTTTTTCCGGACGGGTAATTATTTCAACCTTAGTTATTTTTCGCATGTTCATTGTCCTCCTTAATATAAGCCGGATTAGTTAAACACTGAGCTATTTGCCGGCGCTGGATTCTAAGCTTATGTTGGCTTTAGCACCAAGTTCAGTACTGGCGAAGGATGACATGCTAATGCCGAGAGCCGAGCCGGTGGCGATATCCTGATATGCATAACCTCTTTCACCATGTTCGGTGATATCAAGGCCTTCGACTTCTTGGTTAGCATCAGCCCGTACTTTCATAAAGAGGCTCAGAACTTTTATAATAATGAAGGTCATTACTGCGGCGAAGACCCAGCTTGTAGCCACACCGATAAGTTGTGTGGTTAACTGCTCCGGATTGCCAAAGAACAAACCGTCAGCACCTGCCGGATTAACGGCTTTGGAAGCAAACAGGCCGGTAGCCAGTGCGCCCCAGGTACCGCCGATACCATGCACGCCAAAGGCATCAAGGGCATCATCATAACCTAATTTAGCTTTTACAATACTTACGGCCAGGAAGCAGATAATACCTGCAAATAAGCCGATTATTACAGCAGGAAGCGCACTTACAAAACCGGAAGCAGGAGTGATAGCTACAAGACCGGCTACACAGCCGCTGGCAGCGCCAAGTACAGTCGGTTTGCCGTTATGAATCCACTCAGCAAACACCCAGGATACTGTTGCAGCAGCAGCAGCAGTATTGGTAACTACGAAAGCGCTAGCAGCCAGACCGTTGGCAGCTAAAGCACTGCCGGCATTAAAACCGAACCAGCCAAACCACAGGAGGGA
>JAEYSJ010000078.1 GCA_023434855.1 Bacillota bacterium
GTGCTACTATAGGCGATTTGCGGTCAAGTCCCATAGTAATGGCCTTAGTATATAAATCCATAGCCACGTTAAGAGCTTTCGAATCCTCTCCCGGCCGGACACAAAATAGTTCTGCCTGAAAACCGCCTTCTGACAAATTTTTCATTACTTCATCGCCATATAGCCTACCAACATTATCATCAGAAACCACTAATAGTCTATTAGTAAATCCTAAATCTCCCAGCATCCGGCCAACTTTACTGACAATACGGGCACAAATGTGTATAGTGTAACTGTCTGCTTGCAAATTTACTTTAACATCTGCCACGTAAATACCCTCCTTGTCGCAAAAAACCTATAACCGTGTCCGTTACCTGCTGAGGAGAACTAGCACTTGTGTCAATTACATAATCGGCAGCCGCTTGATAAAGTCCTGCCCGTTCCTCAATCATCCTTGCTATCAATTGTTCTCTTTCGGCACATTCCAATAATGGCCTTGTATTACGCCGTCCGGTACGTTCTAAAATAACCTCAACTGTTGCGGTTAAAGCAATGATAACACCGTTGTTTTTTAAGCGGCCAATATTTTCGGGAAACAGGACTACTCCACCACCTGTGGCAATAACGGTATTAGTATAGCGGGCCACTCTGGCAACCATGGCTCTTTCCTGACGCCGAAAAAAAGCTTCGCCATGAATCTTAAACAATTCACTAATTGTCATACCGCTTTCCTGCTCAATCTTTTTATCAGTATCGATAAACGGTCTACCCAAGCGTCCGGCCAGCAGCCTGCCGGTGCTGGTCTTGCCTGTGCCCATAAATCCAATTAATACAATATTCTTCAATAATCTCACCCAATCGCAATTCGCTGCCGGTAATACTCAATAGCAGCTATTAAATCATCTACGCAATCTGCACCAAATTTCTCCAGCAGAGCCTTTGCCAGGCCAATTGCCACCATTGCCTCTCCGACAACCGCCGCCGCCGTCACAGCGCTGACATCGCTGCGTTCAGTACTGGCCCGCACAGGCTGTTTTGTCAATATATCCACGGAAGCAAGTGGTTTCATTAGCGTTGGTATCGGTTTCATTGCTGCCCGTACAACTATCGTCTCACCATTACTCATTCCGCCTTCTATACCCCCGGCCCGATTGCTGTTGCGGTAATACCCTTGGCCGGAATTATAAAAAATTTCATCATGTGCCTGGCTGCCAGGCAAAGCGGCATAAGCAAAACCCGCACCAAATTCTATGCCCTTAATAGCAGGAATAGACATTACCAGCCCGGCTATACAGGTATCTAACCGTCTGTCCCACTGTACGTGACTGCCTAAACCCGGAAGTACATTGACTGCCAATACTTCGAAAATCCCGCCTAGTGTATCGCCCTGCTCCTTACTCTCTTGTATGGCTTTTTTCATTAATGCTTCAGTATCCGGCTCAATACAGCCCAAGTCGGATTTTTCCTTTAAGGCAACTACCTGGTCATAGTCTACCTGCCCCGATTTTATGCCAATACCACCAATATTGGTCACATGCGAAGTTATTCCAATACCGCATACTGCTAACAATTGTTTGGCAATTGCTCCTACAGCCACCCTGGCTGCTGTTTCCCTGGCACTTGCCCGTTCCAAAATATCTCTGACATCCTGCCGTTTATACTTTAATACACCTGTCAAATCAGCATGACCCGGCCTGGCTTTAGTAACAATTTCTCCGCAAGGTGGTCCGGATGCTGACATACGGTCTTCCCAGTTAACCCAATCTTTGTTTCGTACCACCAGGGTGAGGGGACTACCCAAAGTCTGTCCAAACCTTAAGCCTGATAATACTTCAGCCTTATCCCGTTCAATCTGCATACGGCCACCACGGCCAAAACCCTGCTGACGGCGGGCTAAATCATCATTCAGCTTATCTATATCAATAACTAATCCCGCAGGTAAACCTTCGATAATTGCAGTTAGACCCGGTCCATGGGATTCACCGGCAGTAAGAAAACGAAACATATATATATTCACCTACTTCTAAGTATTTGGCGGCAACGAACCAACTGCAGCTGCCGGTGATCTACCGCCAGCAGCCCCTTGATCGGCAACCGTTGCCGTACCATAGCCATATACAACTACTAATATAGCCGCATCCAAGTTATCTTTTTGCGCCTTAATCGAAATACTGGTAATAGTATTAAATCTAGGACCGTCCTCCAGCTTTTTTAAAAAATCCAGCATTTGGAAATAATTGCCTTTTATGAAAATTTCAACAGGTATCTCCCTATATCCGTTTTTATTAAGTATCTGTCCTGGCTTAATCTGAACAAGTTGTATAGAGCTACCCTTAGCTGCCTGTTCGAGCTGTACCAAAAAATCATAAATATCATTGCTATTAGGCAGCATTTTGTCAACTTGTATGAGTTTGCCATCAAGTTCGCCCAAATCCCGTTCAATGTCAGGATGGGCGGCAGCATACATTTCAATAATCTGTGTCTTTTGCCGTTCAGTCTGGTATTGTGCTGTTAAGTTCACTATCTGAATTTTTTGGGGTAAAAAAAGGCAAGAAAAAAATAACCAGATAATAGTGATTAAACCTGCGGCAAATAAAATTGGTATCCTATTTGCTTGCAAACTGTTCTGTGGAAACTTCACTATATATCTACATCCCCTTAATTCTTACCGTAATTTCAAAACTAGTTAATAATTTTGCATCCGTCTCAGCCTTATCCAATACAGGTTCAAAAAAGTAATCATCTTGTTTAATTTTTTGTAAAAAGCCTGCCAATTCAGAATAAGTCACTGCTGAACCCTTTAACTTAACCGAATCTTTTTCAATTGCGCCAAATTCGTTCAACCACACTTGTGGCGGAGTTATCGCCCCGAAATGAGCAACAATAGCGTACCAAGATTTACGATTGTTAGTTAAATTCACTAATAATGCATTCTTGGAATTAATCATCTGCTGTTTATCGTTAGTAGACTGCATTTTTTCTTGCGTCGGACGAAGCAATTCATATTTTGCACGATTCTCATTAATTTGACATTCAAGGCACCACATTTTATACATGTTATTACCATACATTCCACCCATAAACAACATGAGTAGGATACATACTACTGTTAAAATCCGCATCGACGCATATTTAGGCTTACGCTTGGCTGGTGGCAAAAGATTTATGCGGATCATATGGCACCTCCGCCTAAAGCTAAGCCAATGGCCACAGCCAATTGCGAAGCCATATCATGTAAATACTTTTTATCAAATGAAGGTGCAACATCTATGCCAGCTAAGGGATCAAGCATAATTACCTGCCTGTCCAAATATTTTTCAATATATTGTATAATGTTATCCAATTTTGCGCCACCACCTGACAAGTACATCTTGTCAATGACGGCTTCCTTATTTTGTGTATGATAATACTCAATAGTACGTCTTATCTCCCTGGTTAATTCGCCTACCAGATTATCCATCCGCAAATGCAAGTCCGATTGTTCGCCAGGCGAATCTACCTGCGGCAATAAGCCTTTTTGATATTTTTTTAATTGCTCGGCTTCATTATAATCCAGTTCCAGAGATCGCATGACAATACCGGTAAAGTGATGTCCGCCAATGGGAATCATTCTGGTGATACTCGGACTGCCATTTTGAAAAATAATTAATTGTGTTGCTTGGCCGCCGATGTCAATAATTAATGAATTTTCGGCTTTCGCCAGCGTCCGGATTATAGCCAGCGGCTCAGCACCAACAGCGACAGGTTGTAAACCAACATTTTTTACAATATCCGTAACACTATTAACAATTTCCTGTGGTGCGGCTGCCAACAACACCTTTAGCTCTAATCCGGAACGAGCTGTCCCAATAACGGCGAAATCAAAAAAATAGCTATCAGGTGCAAAAGGTATATATTTTTCCATGTCCCATTTTATAGCTTCCCGTAATTCTGATTCATCCATCAGCGGAAACATCACTTCGCGCAAAAAGATATTTAGCCCGCCAACAGCCATTACTACCTCTTTTGCGGTAGTGCCACTGACATTAATAACCTGCCTGATTAATTCGGTTAAAGTCTCACTATCTGTGATAGAGCCATCTTCAATAATATTAGCAGGCAGATCAATTATTCCGGTGCTACGTAAAATCGGTCTCCCATCACGCCAATAAATTTCGGCTATTTTTAACGAATCTGTACCAATATCAATCCCAATCGCCTGATAGGAATCATTGAAAAAAAAACTTTCTATCTTCTCAAGAATTTTTTTCAAGTTATGGCTGATCATGATGAGGTTTACGGTTAACAACTGCTATGGCATTAGTGATAGCGGTTAGAATATCAATACTAAATTGCTGCTCAAGGGAGTGAATTTTAGTAAATGTCTCTCCTTGCTCAGTTACCACGTATCGTGGGGGTAACGAATTAAGCGCCAGTGCTGCAATGTCATACCGACATCTCAGGCAATCACAAGTATTTTGTTGTCTCTCAAGAATACTATCCAACTGCTCCCAAACCATAACTTCCATATAATTTCTAACCTGCACCTAAACCCCTCCATTATATTAGTTTCCTAATTAATTGCCCCAAAAATTTGTTTGTATCATATTATTGATATCCGGGTCATATATAATTTCTGTTCCATTATTAACAATTAATGTATCTCCTGCAATAATACAACCTGTTAGTTTAACATTATCAGCAATTTCAATATTTTGTCCTGCTACAAGCAACGCTTTATTCAGCCTGGCATTTTTATTTATAATAATACTGGCCTCAGATATGATAATTACCCTGCCAGGTAATTTTACTCCTTCGCCTATGAAGACGGCTGATTTCGAATAGATAACACCATTACCGGGCAGGTTCCTGTAGTCAGTAATACTGTAAGACTCACCTCTTGACGAAGTATAACAATAAATTCTACCGGTAAGACCACAGTAGTTGTCAATTTCAGCATTAGTTGGCGGTGGCGGCGCCCCTTGTTCATAACTGTTTCGGTCAATAATTGGAACTTGTAGATCAACCCTGTTCTGATCCCAGCCATTATCAATAGTGCCATAATTGTCTATTGTGCTTCTGCTGCCAGCCATAGCATGGGCCCGTCCGGGGCTATCCTTTTTAATAGATACTCCTGGACTAATTGTCATTTTTCCTCCGGAAAATACCGCGTAATCATAGACAATATTATTCCGTCCCGGCGGCCAGACATACGCAAAACCAACTACTCGTTGGACAGTGTTAAACCGGTCACTTGAATTGATTGTAGCACTAGATGTCACCCATACAACATCATTAGTGGGTTTAACAGTTATAACCAAATGCCCGTTAGTGGGCGCTGTTCCAATATCTTCGGAAACTCCATGCCAGGAATTGTCCCTAGATAATTCAAAAATAGCCCGTCTTACTCCGCCTTCCGCCAAATACTGAGCGGCTATGCCATTACGAAAATTACTGGCAATGGTATTTTCACTTTGGCTGAGGGGAAACAATGATTTACAAATAGCCAACAAAAGCATTATTAGTATAATAGCTACGATTGATGCTGACCCCCGTTGCTTGTTTATCAGACTTCTATTCTTGTCCATTTTACGCCACCTACACCACGCAACATATAGTAATCTTGTGCGAACAAATGGCAAAAATAATAGAACGATAACAATTTTCAGTTGTTGGAGCATACAATTGTAGTCTGAATTTCTTCATCAAGATTATACAGCCGATCACTCAGCATTAATCTTATTTCTACAGTGTTCGCATTTTTCCTTTCAAAGGACAAAGTTTTAACATATACTTGACTTGGCTCAGTTAATTGGTCTATACCAAAAGAAGGACTACGGTCATCTTTTGCATACCGGTATAAAGTTAACACACCAGGATAATCCGAGGGTGACGAAACAAAAAATTTTAGAGTCTTGTAATCACCGGTATTTCTAAACTCGATTATATTAACAGGCGTAGCGCCTTCCGCAGGCATAATTACTTTACCTGCAGTGTAACGTAATTCACGCACCATGGCATCCATGGCAATTCTGGCATTTTGCTGCAGGTTAATTCTGGCACTGCTTTTTTTCCAGCCTTGACCCCATACTACAAATGCGTTACATAAGGCTGAAAGCAAAATTGCTGTCAAAGCAAGACCAATTACCAGCTCAACAAGTGTAAACCCTCCTGATCCCCGTTTGATCACAGCAATCCCCCTTACCATTGAGGGGATTGGGCAATACCATCAATGAGGTAGGTGCTAAAACTCAATTGGTTATTGCCTTCCTGTTCTTGCCAGTTGACATTGACAGTTGTTTTATATAGACTACTGAAACTATTAGTCTGTTCTAATGCTTTATTCCATTGAACAATGTATCTGACTCCATTTATAGTTGAGCTTTCGCTGCCACTGTCATATGCCAGACCTGCCTTGATCTGTTCCATTTTATGCTGGGCAAGGTATGGTGCGTTGATATTGCCTTCCGCCTGGCGGTTACTAGCATAGCATTGCAATAAAAAGGTCATGACAGCTAACAATGCAACACTAATAAATATTGTGGCTATACTTACCTCCACCATTAGAAAACCTTGATTGTCATCAACCTTCATAGCCAACGTAGCCTCCGCATCATTTTGTCTGCCATCAAATCGCTACTTAAGCAAAATCCTGCCTGTAACCGGCAGAATTGTCAATTCCCGGGTTCTCACAGGATTAGCCTTGGTGTGTCGCAATGTTATCTGATACCCGCTGGAAAGCGGAGCACCTTCACTATTAAATGTTAATCCACCCGAATCCGGAGCAACAACAAATTCAATATTCTTAAAATCACCGGTAAAATAGAACCGCTTATACTCATTACCGCTGTCCATTATTGAATAGTAATGAGGTTTACTGAAAGGCTGAAATTGCATTATATAGCCATGGGCTTTACCGGCGTTAATGGAAGCCTGCTGCAACCAGCGAATATCAGCAGCCAGTGTATGGGCTGCACCATCCAGTTCGATCTCGTATAGAGTATTATTCAACCCTTTCATCGATAGCATCGCCATACCAGCCACCATACTGGTAATGGCTAAGATGATTAATAATTCGACTAAGATGTAGCCTCGCTGCATAATCCACCTCATAGTAAAATAGTCTGATACCATTTAATTATTTCGTAGCCGTATAATAAGCTTAAAAACGCACCGAGGGCAATAAACGGTCCAAAAGGAATAAAATCCTTACGGCCTTTTACCTTAGTAAGTAATACCACAACACCGCCAATGCCGCCAAAGATGAAACATAGCAGCAGCGTAAGCAAAATAAGCTTCCATCCCAACCAAAAACCGAGAGCAGCCACAAACTTGATATCCCCGCCCCCCATGCCACCCTGGCTGGCGATTGCAATCAACAGCAGGAGACCCCCGCCGATGAGACTGGTGCTTACCATGTCCAATAAACTAACATGACTTGTCCATAAATTTATTGCAATACCAACTCCAGACAACCAAATTAAAACTTTGTCTAAAATAATCTGGTAGTCAAAATCAATAAAAGTAATAACAATTAAAAAAGCGGTTAAAGTGTACATTCTTATTAGTTCCCATGACAAGCCGGCTTCGGCAAAACACCAGACAAATAACAATGCTGTAAGTAATTCAACTAGTAGATAACGAAAGGAAAGCACAGTCCCGCAATAGCGGCAACGCCCACGTAATAAAATAAAACTAATAACAGGAATTAAATCCCATGGTTTAAGGTTTGTGCCGCAGGCCCTGCAGTGAGAAGGCGGAGTGGTTATTGACAATTTCTGCGGCAAACGGTAAATACAGACATTGAGAAAACTACCGACGATGAGGCCCAAAATAAAAATAGCGATGTCAAACAAGTTATTCCTCCTTGGTTTTTTATGAGGGCAACATACTAAAATCGAAAAAGCTTGGCCAATTAAGGATACTGTCTTCAGATTACTAACAGTGATGTAATTTACCAGTTTAAAGTTGTTTTCAGGGCATCTATATTATAGACTGTCCCACCTATAGTAATGGTCGCTCGATTAGCGGTGGCATCAATTGCATAGCTTTGGGTAATTTCCTGACCAGTTCCACTTATGTTTACACTTCCCTTAGGCGGAGTTGGTGTGTTAACCAGCCACGGACCTTTGGTTGATCCTGAAACTGTTGCAGTTGTTACTAAACTGGCAATACTTGCCGGATATGTCCCAACATCTGTATAGTACATCGTAATAGCACTATCAATTGTTCGCAAATCTGACATGATTTGCGCTTGTTTGGCAGAATCGGTTGCATTGGAGATTCTTGGCACAGCTAATGCTGCTAAAATTGCCAGGATAGCAACAACCACCATTAATTCAACTAACGTAAAACCCTTCTCACAATTTAATTTTTGTTTTATAACATTAATCACAATTTTCCACTCCCTCATATAATTAGATTGCATTCCTAACATTGGATATTAAATCAAACATCGGCAGCAACACCGAAATAATAATAAAACCTATTATTGCCCCCAAAACACTAATTAGAATAGGCTCTATCAAACTACCTAAACGATTTACAAGATGATCGACATCGCTTTCATAAAAATCAGCAACTTTATCCAGCATTTTATCCAGTTCACCGGATGCCTCGCCAATAGCTACCATTTGGATTACCATTGGAGTAAATATTTTGCTTTTTGATAGCGGTGTAGCCAATCCCAAACCTTTGCGAACACTGGCTTGTGCCGTGGTAAGAGCAGTAGTCATGCCGATGTTGGCAGTAGTATTTCTTACTGTTTCCAGTGCGATAAGTATCGGTATACCGCCTCGGATTAATGTCCCCAAAGTACGGCTAAA
The DNA here is from genome assembly GCA_023434855.1 of Bacillota bacterium. The sequence continues at coordinate 8,784 of JAEYSJ010000078.1, forward strand.
GCGAGCTATGGCGACTTTACGCCATAGCATTCCAAATACCGGCATTCTTAGAATTATTTGAGAAATTAGCATTTCTCCTTGTGGTATACGGGCCAGAGCAGCAAAACCATAGCCAGCAATACCTAGAACCACCAACAGACACGGCCAATAATTTTGCAAAATACCGCTAATACTCAACAATATCCGCGTTGGCAGCGGCAGTTCGGCCTTCAAACTGATAAACAACTGTACAAAAGTTGGCAGGACAAAAGTTAGAATAAATATTACAGCTAGTACCGCTAACGAAATCACTAACAACGGGTAGGTCATGGCTGATTTTAGTTTTTCATTCATTTTGTGTTCTTTCTCAAAATGAATTGCCAGCCGATTTAAAATATCGTCCAGTACACCACCAACCTCTCCAGCCTCAATCATACTCACCATTATTTCAGGAAATATCTTGGGATGACTTCCCATGGCTCTCGACAATGTTTCGCCTTGCTGCACTTTCAAATATATATCTTTAAAAGCAGTTTTTATCTTCGAATTATAAGTCTGGTCGATCAGGATATTCAAACATGCAATAAGGGATATCCCCGCATCAATCATTGTAGAAAACTGACGGCAAATGACAGCAAGTTCTTTAGTACTTACCTGCTGTAAATTCCCAAGAAATGAGATGAAAAAGTTTTGCTCTTGCTGTGTTTTAATCTGGGTAACATAATATCCTTTATCCCGTATAAACGTAGCTACAGCGGCCTCATTTTCGGCTAAAATAGTACCAGCCATTAGCCTGCCGGCACGGTCTTTAGCTTTATAAGCAAAGGTTTTAGCCATTTGCTCAGCTCCTAAAGGTAAAATAATTTACTACCGAAGTTTAGTTATCCATTATATAAACGAATAAAATTTTCCTGGTCCATGGCCCGCGCCAAAGCTTCTTCACGGGAAACAATGCCACGCCTGCACAAATCTCGCAGCGCCATATCCATGGCCTGCATGCCAACCTTGGCGCCGGTTTGGACAACCGAAATAATCTGATATGTCTTACCCTCACGGATAAGGTTGCGCACTGCCGGAGTGGCAATCAGTATTTCCAGGGCGGCAACCCTGCCTGGGTGATCAGCCCGGGGCAAGAGTTGCTGAGCAATTATTCCCTGTAAGGTAAGAGAAAGCTGAATGCGTATTTGCTGCTGTTGATATGCTGGAAATACATCAATAATACGGTCAATTGTCTGCGCCGCGTCACTAGTATGCAAAGTGCCAAATACCAGATGGCCTGTTTCAGCGGCAGTAATAGCAGTACTGATGGTTTCAGCATCCCGCATTTCACCCACTAAAATAACATCCGGGTCTTCCCTCAACGCTGCCCGCAAAGCATTAGCGAAAGATTTGGTATCGGAATTGATTTCTCTTTGATTTACAATACTCTTATTGTGTTTATGTAAATATTCAATAGGATCTTCCAACGTAATTATATGGCAATCACGATTATTATTAATCAAATCTATCATTGCGGCCAAGGTGGTAGATTTGCCGCTACCTGCCGGCCCGGTTACCAGCACAAGACCCCGAGGTTTACGCGCCAGCATATTGACCGTTCCGGGAAGACTAAGCTGTTCCAATGTAGGTACTTGTTCGGCAATAACCCGGATAACAATAGCGGTGAAACCACGCTGACGAAAAGCATTAATCCTAAAACGGCTTACACCGGCTATTGCATAGGAAAAATCCAGTTCGCCCAACTGATAGAACTTTTGACGTTGTTCTTCAGTAGTGATTGCCATTAGTATTGTATTAGTACCTTCAAAGGTTAATGGAGGATTATCGGTAGCGATAAGGTTGCCATTTATGCGTAGTGTGGGTGGCACACCTACAGTAATATGAATATCTGATGCCTGACGCACAACCGCTTCCCGTAAAAGCTCACAAAGATTTATTATGTTCATAGTGCTAGCCTCCATAGGTATGAACCGGCTTATGACCCTGTGTATGCCACCCGCATTACTTCTTCAATTGTTGTTAAACCTGACAGTGCCTTTTGTATGCCGTCTCTCCGCATTGTGACCATGCCTTCCCTGATTGCTATGGATGTCAATTCATCATTAGACGCTCGCCTGTTGATCGCTTCACGTAAGGCTGTAATTGAAGGCATAACTTCATGAATAGACATCCTGCCCCTATAGCCGGTATATCCGCAATGCGGACAGCCAACGCTTTTATACAGCGCAACTTTTTCATCTGGCTCTATTTCTAAAAATAATATTTCTGGTGAATCAGGCTCCGGTGTATATTTTTGTTTGCATTCTGAACAAATAAGCCGTACAAGGCGCTGAGCCACTACCCCCAGCACTGACGAAGCAACCAAAAAAGGCTCCACCCCCATATCAATCAGACGGGTAATCGCGCCTGGCGCATCGTTTGTATGTAAAGTGCTAAAAACCAAATGGCCTGTTAGAGCTGCCCGAATGGCGATATCGGCTGTTTCAGAATCTCTTATTTCACCAACCATTACAATATTGGGATCCTGACGTAAAATCGATCTCAAACCATTGGCAAAAGTCAGTCCGGCTTTATTATTGACCTGTACTTGATTGATCCCATCAAGCCTGTATTCTACCGGATCTTCAATAGTAATAATATTTTCCGCAGGTGAATTAATTTCTGTTAAGGCGGAATATAACGTAGTTGTTTTACCTGAACCTGTCGGGCCGGTTACCAGAACCATGCCGGAAGAATAAGAAAAGAGTTGGCGAAACCTGTCAAGATTGTCCCGGGAAAAACCTAACCGTTGAACATTCAGGATCAATGTTTCTTTGTCCAGTATCCGCATAACCACTTTTTCTCCCAGAATTGTAGGTAATGTAGATACCCTGATATCAATCTCACGTCCGGCTTCCTGCACTCGCATCCGCCCGTCCTGAGGTATACGTTTCTCTGCAATATTCATTTCGCTCATAATCTTAACACGGGAGATTATTGCCGCATGAGTATGGGTAGGAAAAGTCACCACTTCTTTAAGCATGCCATCAACCCGGAAACGTACCCTGACAGCTTTATCCTGCGGCTCAATATGTATATCACTGGCCTGCTCTTTAATGGCCTGAGTAATCAGCGAATTAACAATGCTAATTATAGGTGCTTCAGCGGTACTTTGAACAGGGCTAGTGCTAATTACTTCTTCAGCATTAAGCCTGTTTACAGCTTTTTCCACCAATTCACGCACGCCATAGGAC
>JAEYSJ010000010.1 GCA_023434855.1 Bacillota bacterium
AAGCAATGTTCCAGATGATCCTTCAAAATGAGCTTTGCCGTGTTATCCAGCGCTTTTCTCACTGCCGCAATTTGCAGTAAAACCTCCGGACAATCCCGCCCTTCTGCAGACATCTGCTTGATTGCTCTAACATGGCCTTCTATTCTAGCCAGTCGGTTAACGACTTGCTTTTGATGAGCATGTATATGATTATGCACTATACCACTCCTTATATATTACATCCCCCCAGGGGGGTTATGCAAGAACAAATTAGCGAAGTTTACCAATCTGTTTGGCCATCCTAAGCAAAAAGCTGTCCTCAAGCTGTACCGCATCACAGGGACAGAGCTCCTGACAGCAGTAACAGCGGATACATTTTTGATAGTCGATTTCAACCCGACCTCCTGCCAAAGTCATGGCCTGCGGTGGACAATGCCTGGCACAGCGCCCGCAGCCAATGCAGGATTCCCTGATCTCGGGCCGGGCAGTTAACTGACTGCGGCCAAAGGCCGCCAGCCATTTCGGTATCCGGTCTTCCAGCGACTGCAGGCTGCGCGGTTCCACGAACTTGCACCGCACCTCACGGCCATTACCAATCAGATCAATCTCCTGAAAGGCCGGTGTCAGCCCTCGCTGTAATGCAAGCGCCGTCATTGGCAGTATTTCCGCCCGAAAGCCCATTAATTCTGCCATACATACGTCTACAGCAAAACAGTTTGTCCCAGCCAGCAGCAGTCCGGCCTTTACCGGCTTACCATTGCGTGGCCCGTTCCCTTCCATACCTTCAATCCCATCAACGATAGACAAAACCGGCTTTACGCAATTTGCCAAATCAATAAGCATCGCCGCAAACTCCCGGCGGGCTTGCATGCGCAAATGAAATTGGGCTTTCTGCATACCAACGATAAAGCCAAATAAATTCTTCGTGGCCCCTGTGATCCCCATAAAAGTATGCGTCTTCATCTTCGCAAGCGAAATAACCTTATCGACCTCTGTCAAACGCCGGGCAACCGTAAACTTTTTCAAGTTTATTCCTTTCGGAAAAGCAACCTCAGCAGTCTCTTCAAAGGGCACCAGTTCAACATACTCTTCCTGGCAAACGGCCAGAATACCGCACTTCTCAGCAGCCTTCACCGTTGTACTTGTCCCCGGTGAATCTCCCACCACCGGTACCGCACCAGCTTGCCGCACCTCACGGATAACGGCTCTAACTACCTCCGGATCGGTAGTTACACAGAGACCTTTTTCCACCGCTTCCAGCATGTTCGGCTTCACTAATACTCTATCACCAGGCTGTATAAACTGAGAAATACCGCCTAAATGGGCGAGCAAGTCTGTTATGGCTTGTCCGACTATATGTGGGTCGTAGGAATCAGCTTTGACGGCTGCTACTTTTGTCATAACTGTAACCACCTAAACCTCTCTAAATTTAAAGAGAAGAGATTCTTTAATATATTTCCTATAGCCTTCATCAGATATTATTTTATCTATTTCAAGATTAATATTTTTCTTATATCCTCTTTGATAAAAATCTGCCCTACACTTTTGAGTTTCATGAATCTCTTTTGCGCATCCACTTTCGCTTGGCAAATCAACATAATCATCTGGATACCACACACTTTTTCCCCGATTTTCTATAATTTTTCCTGGAAACATAGCACCAAAAATTAGATTAGAAATAACACTAGAACTCACTTCGTAACCTTGATTATCAACTCCTAGTTTTTCGAAGAAATAAATAATATGCTTGAACTCGTATCTTGATTTTTCCCATCCCCAGTCCCATTCCCGACCAACGGGAATATACCTATAAATTGGATGCTCATCAACTGTAGTAATTTGATATCGCAAAAATAAAGTTAATCGTTGGTTTCTCTCTGAATTACAATCAAGCTCTGTCGACTTAAGAAAATAAGCTTCTACATTCTTTTCTTTTATAAATTTTATATCTAGTACTAGATTAAACAATTCTTGTAGACTAAGATAATTTTTACACCGATAAATCCTATCAGAAGTTCCATCTAACCAATCTATTCGTACATTAAAAAAAGCGCTTGTCCATTCTAACAATTCTGGACTAATAATATCCATTATCGCTTGATTATCACTAAAATTTCTCATTTTCAACCCAAAGTTCGAAGGAATTACCTTTATAATTTTAGTTTTTGATATTCCATGAATTTTATAAACATGCAAGAAATTATTAATCATTATATCAAATTCATTAATTGGTTTTGCTTCTTCTATAAGGCTATTAATTTCACGACTATGATCAACAAACCATTTCTTTAATTCCTCTACAAATTGTTGCTTTATTTCTTCATCTATTTTATTAGTAGTGAAATTCTCAAATATTTTTATTATATCTTGATTAGGATTCTTAGCATTTTTAGAGGATGAAACACAAATTTGTTCAAAATATTTCTGCGCATCATCCTCACTGTTAAAAAAAGGTTGAATTTGAGAAACGAATGAATTTCCTAATTTTTTAAATATATCGTAAGTCGCACCCTCAACAATTGTTTTTCCGATATCAAGCACAAAATTAGGATCTTTAACCCATGTATAGAATGCCATAAAGGCTGAAACAGCATCCATAATTTATCACTCCTTTAACTCATAGATAAACAAAATAAGAGCAGTAGTAAAACTGCTCTGTATAGATGAAATGAGCTAACTACAAAATATTTGTTTCTCTCCACTGTATCTTATTTTTATCATTCTATCTTCTGCCACAGTCTTTAATATCTGAATTGCATTTAATTGTAATTTATTTAATTAGTTCGATTAAGGCACGTGAACGAAATATCTTCAATTTTCATACTAGAAATATTCTATATTTGCTTTTGCTGTCAATGTATAATTTCTACTATTCCTTTCTATAAGCCCTTTTTCTTCATATAGTTGTTTCGCTTTTTTCCCAATCAATTGATAAGAACAATCTAATTCTTGAGCAATTTCTTTTGCTCTCATAGATGCTCCAGTTTTATGAAGTTCATAAAGAATCCCATACTCAATAGGATTTAAAAGTTTACTTCTGTCAATTTTTTCTATCTCTGCTTTTATAGTTTCAGATATAGAAACAATTTGAACTGGGCTTTGACATTCGACACATTGCATTTTTGTAAACTTCAGAAACTCTAGCTGCTCCATTGGATATACTTTGCCACAATTAGGATTTATACACTCTATATTTTTTGATTCTGTAAGAAATTCATCCATTATCTTATTAAAGTTAAACGGTCTTTCAATGAAATACTTTCGATATCCTGTAGGCTTACCCCACCCTAAATTATTTTTAGTGCACAAGCCAAAATTTAAGCAATATATTATTACTTTTTCAGCATCTCGATCAGTCAGTTCATCATACTTACTTATAAAGAAATTCAGCTCCAACGTTTTTAAAAAGTTTTCATATCGTGTATTTACATAGAAATGACTTACAAATGGGTTAGATTTATTTTTAACATATGCAGATCCAGTTAATTCTCTTCCTGCAATACGTTTTTTAGTATATTTCATGGTTTCTAAAAACTTATCTAAAAGCTCTTTTAATTGTAAAATTGATATTTTTTCATTGTTTGCCATCATTGAATATGTTGTTTTCCCAAAAAAAGGATTAATTACTTTTTCATAGTAACGCTGAGCTGCCGCTTCTAAAGAAGTCCTATTAATTGGTTTATCATAAAGAATGTTAGTTTCATAACAGTAAAATAGAATATAACCAATTATTCTAGGAACATTCATTGAAATTTTAAAAATAAGTTCATAATAATAATCTAAATTCTCTTTAGAGGTATCAAAATAAAACTTCACTGGTTTTTTTGTAAAATATTCAATCCGTTTGTCTAATAGCCTCTTAGTAAAATCTATAGCACGCTCTTCCATCGTATTGCGATCAAATTCAGAATAAAGGTTATAAAAATCTAATTCTATAATATCTACTTTTCCTAAATCTATTTTCCCATAATGAATTCGATGAGGATATGCCGCTACTTTAAATTTAATAAAATCGTCTGACCAATTATTTAACGGAGCTAATATTACATCAACAAAAATTTTGAGTGAAGCTTCATCAATTTCAGAAAAATCATCAAGTAGAATAATTAGATGTTTAATTCCTAGATCTGATAAAATTTCTTTTGTTTGTCTTATTATTTCATTAATCTGGAATACAGTTATAAAAACTTCTGAAAATTTGCTAGTAACTGCTTCCCGTGTTTCATCTTTCTCTTCAAAGTTAACATTTAAATTAGAACCTGCTTTTATTCCTAAGTTCTTAACGCTGGCTTCCGCTTCTACATTTACTTTAGCATTTAGAACTTGTTTTGAAACTTGGTCAGAGTAATCGGTTTCACAAGTAAAAACCTTTTTCAACATTGGTATTTCAAGGTTTTTTAATACTTCATTATTTTCAATAGTATTTTTAAAATCTTTAATACGTTCTTTTACTTTTCTTGTTTTATCAATTCCAAACACTTTTTTAAAGCGTTCCAAAGCACTATATGTTTTTTTATCTATTTCCTCACTTATTTCCGTTAACACGCTTTGAATAAACATTCGCTCGATCAGATAACTTTGCAAAATATTTTTGGGAATAACTTCATTCAAATATTCAATATTTGAATACTCCGTCTTAGAAGTTTCAAAAATTGTTTTTGCATCTATATAACAGCAAATTTGATTATTTTTCCCCCTAATTGCTTGTTGCATTTTTAAAAAAATAGTTGATTTTCCAGTTCCTTTTCTACCTACTATAAATGTAGTATTTTCCGAAAGGCATGTTTTTAAAATTTGCTCACTAGGTAATAAATCCGTATATAAATATTTAAGGAGGTCATTGCCGTCTCCATCTACAACTTCTGCTCTCCGATACTTTTTTAAAGAATTTACGAATTCATGAAAATCCTTTTTTTCCTTCTCCGTGTACTGCATTAGTATCTACTCCTCATTACTTTCAATATTCAAAATCTGCGTGACCCATTACTTTCCGCTCGTAGATAACAATTCCATTCCGTCCTCCACTCATTCAATAACCTATACGTCTTATCAGCACAAAGTATCGCACTCAACAGCCAGTACTACAATATCTCACTTATTAAAGCCAAGAATTTCAAAAGTAATATCTACCTAAACGACTCTACAATCCCTTAAGCTCGCCATAATTTCAAAAGCATCAATAGCATCTTGTTCACTATTAAAATACAAAATACTTTCGTCATTATGTAATAATCAATTGTAACGATCCCACCCATAGACAAGTACACATATCATACGCTGTCCTAATAAACACGTTTTTCACTCACGCCTTTGGCTCATGCCCACATTTTTTTTGTGTTGCAATACTTATATTCGTCTTAATTAGGCAGCGTCTGCTGCACCATAACATAAATGGCAGTTGTGTTCGCATTAGTTTTTTAAGTTCATCAAAAAAATTTCTTAATATGACACACTGCATACCCTTTTTTTCTTACAAAAAAAACGTCACTGTTTTCATAAATTCTCCTGAATACATTAACTATTAAATTCAAAACAAAAAAATAAACTCCTGCCAAAATAATACATATTAAGGCAAGAGTTTTCAAAATTATTCAAAAAATTTTTACTCTAATTATACTGAATTCCCAAGTACACATTATTAGCTTCCCTATGATATGTAATCTTACCTACAATACGCTTCAACAACCTATTCCTCTCTTGCACATTCTCTAAATGCCGCCATTTCTCTTTAAAGACTTTTATCTGCTGCCTTATTTTGTCTAGTGAGGGCATGTCCTTTTGTTCCTGAATAATCAGTCTCAAATTATCAATTTCTTGCTTCAAAGCTTGAATTTGTTCATCCCGAACTTTTTTACGTTCAATAAACGAACTCTTATCAATATTATCTTCTTCTCGCATTTCATAAAGCCTATCGATTGCGTACTTATGCTTCTCCATCTCTTTTTCTTTAATCGCTAATAATTGCTTATATTTCGTTAACGCCTTGTGTTGCTCATGCAAGTGCCATTGAATATTATCATCAATGTGTACCACACGCTGATACAATCCTGCAAAGAAGTCTTCATTCAAAACACTGCTTTTTTGATCACAGCTTTTCTCTCCTTGTCGATTAGAACAAAGCGCACACCAACTTCTCTTGCCATTTTTATATACAAGCGTCTTAATAATCATTCTAGCACCACACTGATTACAATATAACATCCCTGACAATGGTACTTCTGATCGAGTTTTTGTATTTTGCTCTTTTGATAATGCTAAGCGTGCCATAATCTTTCTATGTTCTTCTTCGGTCTTTAATGGCTCATGCTTCCCTTTACTCTTTATCCATTGCTCTTGCGGTACTACCTGTCTAATCCCTCTTGTCCTTTTATGCTTACCAAAAATCACATAGCCGAGATGCACTTCACTACTTAATATTCGTTTCACAACAACTAGCGACCATTTTTTCTGCTTTCCCATTGTATTTTTTCGCTGCCTGGGCAAATGCTCCGTTAACCAGTCGGCAATTTCCGTTAAACCAGAGCCATTAATAAAGCGTTCGACCATTTCCCGATAGTAGTACTGTTTGGTTTCGTCTACCAAAACGCTTTTGTTCAGTCGATCATAGTAATAAGAGAATGATGGCTGACCGCTTGTCCACATCCCTTTTCTAGCTCCGTTGATCTTCCCATCCCACAATCGCTTTTTGATTAGTTTATATTCTTCTTTGGAAATAAAGGATTTAATGCCAATTGTCATTTCGTCACTGTCATCTTCTAGATCGTACATTCTCTGGGGAGTAATGATTAATGTCCCTGTAGATTTAAAAGCTTCCTCAATCATCCCCAGATCAGCATAGCTGCCGCGACTGAGCCGGTCAAAGTCTACCACAACCACGCCGCGTCGCTTCCTGCGAATTAAGCCCTGATTTCGCATATTGTTCAACCACTTCAATGACAACAATTGCATCATCAACTCAATCCTATAGCCAGCATCATTGCGAACAAAGTCAATGTATTAATGGTAAACCCTAGAATGACAAAGGCTCCAAATGTACCAATTAGCGATACTGTTATAGCTAGTAAAGGGATTAGTTTAGCCCGACAAAGCTATCTAAGCATCCGAAAACGTTTTAGAGAACAACAAGAAAGTACTTGACTAAATGCATCAACTTTATCCTCTTGCGTATACAAAAAAAGCATAAGATGGCCTCAAGGGCAATCTTATGCTTCCTGTCACACAAAAGGGAAAAAATTCGGCATTTATCGATACGACTTATAAGCGGAACATGAATTTTTAATCATTATTTTGGTATACCATTCTCGCAAGGCACCGCTGTCTGGCACATTCCGCAACCATAGCCATCCAGTCCAAATTTTTCTTTATTATAATCAGTCGAAGGCCCTCGCAAAAAGGCTCGACATTTCAGTTTATTATGCCCTTCTTTTGTCAGAGCCCCCGGCGCACACCGATGCACGCACGCCAGACAGGTTCCTTTAGTATAATAAAGGCAATACTCATGAATATCTGTATAAGGGCGTTTATCCGGCTCCAACTTGAGCTTGATAACAATAGAGCCTAGTCTATGCGCTTTGCCTATAGGAGTTATCAAAGCATCACAAAAACCAAAAGTGCCTAGTCCTGCGGCATGGGCCATATGCCGTTCCGACCATTTGGAGGTTATCACTTGCTGGGGATTCTCTAGCCTTGTCCATTCAGGATGAAGCACAGGCGCAATCACTTCATAGCCTGCTTCTTTAAGAGTTTTCACCATATATTCACGTATTGCTTCATTAATAGGTTCTCCCATAATTCTTGATCTGGACCAGCGTTCAGAGGGAAAATGCGTCTCGACTCTAAGCGATGCCTTAGTTTTCTCTGTTTGCGGCAGTATCCAGCTAACAATGGTTAACTCATCTTCCGTAAAATTGCTTTCAGGATAGGCTTTAGCAAAAATTTCTGCTGGCGTCCAATGCTCAGCTCCACAAACTTCAGATGATTTGTATTTTTTGAAAATATCATCTGCGCCAGAAGCAAAGCCGACAAGAGGTGTATCCCACATTTTTTCATCGCCAAAATTATTGCCCATACGATTTACATCTGTTTCTAAGAAATCAACTATCAAGGATCTCAGCCATGTCTTCTGATCTTGCATATTTTTTTCTCCTTTGGCATTTTTCTTGTCTCTACTTTGCACCGAATTTTTCAAGCAATCATACTAGCAAATGGCTCTTCTCTCTCCTTATTCTTTCTATAATATCATAACTCCTTTTCCCTTTTCCCCATGCGCCGTTATCTCGCTTCTGTCCCCGAAATTATAGAATTCAGGCCATTTTTCGCCATTACCAATGACCAATACATACAAGGGGACGGTTCTTTTGTATCATCCCTAGCCCTATTCTTTCATTTCCGGCTTTAGCTGGTGGAGGCGATCAATCATCACCAGCCAAATCCCACATCATATTCCATAATCTAGGTTTGAGCTAATTCAGTTCCCTTTCTTTATTTTCTTCTTTCTATAGCCTTTTTCACTAATTTCGCTAAACCAGATACATAGTTTTCTATTTCCTGTTTAATTTGACTAATATTGCTATCTTTTTGCATATGACCAACTTGATTTCTTAAAAACGTATATATTGTTTCTCTTTTTCCTTTACGCGAAACTTTAGTGCTCTCTCTCATTTCAACATTGGGATCTTCACTCAAAATAAATTTATCTATTTTTTCCTGTATTGATACACCTGTAATAACTCCGAGTAAGCTATATAAAAACATGAACCTCGAAATAGGATCACTTTTCAAAGCATCTCTATACATACTATAAAAAATTGTATATTTTTCATCAACAACTAATCTTCTCTTCAATTCATTGAGAGGTTCTGTTAAAACAGGTATAATCGGAATAATTTCACCTGGAAATTCTCTTGTGCCTGCACCATTTATATTAATCTCTTCAATTCTTGGTAGACTGACATATGCTTCAAAGACAAATGAAATTTTATCCAATATTATATTAAGCTTCTTTTTAGTAATTTCTTTTGCTTTAATCTCACTTAACTCTTCGGATACAAAAAATGTGATAGAGATAATTCCTTGTTGTTGCATTTCAATTACTATTTTTGTTATCTCCGGGTCATCTCTCTCAAATTCAATAATATCACCCATAGAAATTAAATATGTATTAGCTGCATATTTAATGTAATTATTCCCCACTTTTAAACACTCCCAATACTAAGATCCATCATTATAACATCAGGTTTATCTCGCCATTAAATATTACACAAATTGATGTTACTTCTATTAAATCTATTAACAAACAGTCAAAGAACCAGTCAACATCAATAAATTTAGTCCGCAATGAAAGATGATAGTCATCTGTCTTCACCTAGTTGTTTTACCGTTTACATCAACTTTGGCAGGAGTTTGAACGTCTGAAGCTCATCGACCCCTTGTAACATCGCATCATCACACCATTTTTTCGCCGTCACCAATGTTATGTTCTGAGGCACCAGTCAATACTATTCAAGCATCTAATCTTTATTATCATCTTCAATTATGTTATGTCAATTAATTAACCTTTCCATACCTTTGTGTCTGTGATGTTTGCCATGAAACGAAAAACTCCTACTAAATTAATACAAAACTTAGCAGGAGTTTGATATTTTTCCATTACAGCCTGTGAACCTTTGGCAATCGCCTTTCAAAGGTCTGAATAATATGCACTAGGCATAATCCCCTCTGTCTTACACAACTATGCTTTTATAATATTTGAAGGTCTTTAAGAATTGCTTTGGAAATTTCTCTAGCCTTACCGCCCGTTGCTCCATCGGGTGCTTGAATATTAGTGGCAAAATAATAACGGCTTCCTTGTTTTTCTATACAGCCAACAAACCAACCCAGTTTCCATTTCCCGTCTTCAAAACCAGACCCCGTTTTTCCCATAAATCGAATCCCGTCACTTTCGGACAACGTAATATTTCGCTTTACTATTTCTATGTTATCTCGAGAAACCTGTAATTTACCGGAATACAACTTATATAATAAATCAACCTGCTCACGAGCTGAAATTTGAAGTGATGATCGTAACCAAAATGTGGTTAATCCACCTGAAATATCTCTATTCCCATATTCTATTTTATCGAGGTTTTCCTGCATTCTTTCTGCACCAATATTGGTAGCAAGCCTTTGGAAATACCAAACTACTGAATCCCTAGTTGCCGATGCAAGTGTTTGATCATGATTCCACGCAGGAAAAGCATACTGTGTACCATCCCACTTATATAAAGTATATACGTCTTCGCTA
>JAEYSJ010000177.1 GCA_023434855.1 Bacillota bacterium
CTGCTACATAGCCCATTTAGGACAGCACCTCCCACCGCGTTACGCTGGATCGGGGAACACAGGCCACTTTCCCTGAATTATCGGCATAAATGACATCAACTCCCATGGGAAACTCTTGGTTAAGGCCGGCAATAGTCTGAAGATTGCTATCATCAAGTCCGCTGATATCCAGGCATGAACTGCCGTCGATTCCAGGGCCGCTGAGCCACAGCTTAACACCTTTACCAGCAGCGGCGAGACTATCCACCATCATAATAAGCGTAGCACCTTTTTCCGGAGTAATAAGTGTCCCGCAGCAGGTATCGATTAACTCTGGCCTCCCCTTCATACCGGCGGTAATGACGAATTCCGCACAATCTGTCTGACAGGCGGCGGCACCTGTATTAAGTATGATATAATCGATGATATCCTGATTGAACGGCAGTACACTGAAACCTGTTTCACCGTCAAGCAGCGTCAAGCCGATTGCAGCGGCAGCCTGGTTTAGTCCTGGCGGCGGATTAATGCTGAGAGTTGGCAGTGAATTGACCTTGCCGGGTCGAGCCATGGCATCAAGTATCAGTCGGTAAATACGCTGGGTATCAAATACTTTGTCAAAATAAGCCTCAATCATTTCTTATCCTCCATAATGGCAAAATGCACCCGGGTCGCCGCAACAAGCGCCTCTTCCTTCTGTCGACGTTCTTTAATACGCTGTTCTTCGTCAGCAATGGCCCGCATAATATCTTTTTCTTCCGCTACATTCGCTGCCAGTGCAGCGTCGATAACCGCTATACACAACGCCCGAACAGGATCTTCTTCGATCACGAAACCAAACCCCATAACATTGCCAATACTAACAGTTGCCTCAGTCATCAACACTTCCCCCAGATTAAAAGGTGCGTGTCCTACACTATCAATCGCCCGCATCATAACCATACAGGTTTCCGGTTGCTGTAATACTTCTATCTCATGCTTGGCGGCAATCATTTCCGCCAAGTCTTCCCAAACCGCAAGTTCACCCTCAGCCAGTATCTCCCTTACTTCCATCTTTTTCACCCCGAATTACAATATTTTAGACCGGATATAGGACGACACATAATCAACACCTATAACCATTACCAGAATAATAAGAAGAATTGTCGTCATATCCTGGTACATAAAAAGGCGCATACTTGTAATTAATTCGAAACCGATACCACCTGCTCCGACTATTCCCAGGATGGTTGCGGAACGAAAATTAAGCTCCCAGCGGTAAAGGCAAAGGGTAACAAACTCTGGTAACACCTGGGGTATAATGGCATATGTAATTACCTGCCATTTGTTGGCACCGGTAGCCAATAATGCTTCCACCGGACCAGGGTCAATGTTTTCGATAGAATCTGCCAGAAATTTACCCAACATACCTACAGAGTGAAAAGCTAAAGCCAATACACCCGGAAACGGCCCTAAGCCAACTGCGGCGACAAAAATCAGGGCAAAAATAATCTCTGATATTGACCGTGCAGCGTTTAATACAAAGCGTCCTGCATTATACAATAACGGGTGGGGAGAAATGTTTCGTGCCGCAATCAGACCGAAGGGAATGGTAAAGAATATAGCCAGAGTTGTACCCCAAATGGAAATCTGGATAGTCTCAATTGTTGGATTGACCAGCCGTGGTAGAATTGTTAAATTTGGCGGAAGCATCCGCCCAACAATATCTGCCATCTGCGGCACGCCTTTAACCAGTTCCGCAGCACTGAGGTGAGTGCCGGCAGCACTCCAGATATAAACAATTCCAAGAAATATCACCAATACCAGCCGTTTAAGCGTCAGCCAGGTATTCTGAAACAAGGGTAATGGCGGCCGGACAAATAAGCTGGCCGGCTTACGCATGAGCATAATTCACCTGCGAGCAGCCAAAGTTCTCTTCTCCCGAGCTTACTGCAGCATCGTAAATACGCTCCACATCGCCTGCTGTCAGCATGATAGCTGGTTTATCAAAAACAATAGCGCCTTCTTTAATACCGATTATCCTCTCAGCATAGCGGGTTGCCAATTCAATGTTGTGCAAGCTGACAACAAGGGTGATATTATCCTGTTCCTTGATAGCCTTTAGCGTTTCCATCACTCGCTCCGCAGATTTCGGGTCAAGGCTGGCAACAGGTTCATCTGCCAGAATAATATTTGGACACTGGGCCAATGCCCGCGCAATGCCCACCCGTTGCTGCTGTCCTCCGCTAAGCTGGTCGGCCCGCTGGTGGGCTTTATGCTCTAATCCCACCCGTTCAAGGCAATGCAAGGCTAACTCAATGTCCTGCTGAGGAAAAAGTTTAAGATAGCTTGCAAAAATGTTAGTATGGGCCATTCGACCGCACAGTACGTTCTCAAGTACCGTCAACCTTTTGACCAGGTTGAACTGTTGGAAAATCATCCCCACCTTGCGCCGGATCTTCTCCAGCCGCTGCTGACTATGTACCGGCTCGCCCTGGACATATACTTCACCACTGCAAGGCTTGACCAGACCGTTAATGCAGCGCAGCAAGGTTGATTTGCCTGCACCGCTGGGGCCGAGTAGTACAACAAACTGCCCCTGCTGGATTTCAAGATTAATACCCCGTAACGCCTTAGTACCTGCATACTCTTTGCGTAACCCATTAATCGCAATCATATAGGACTGCCTCCTTAATTTATTAGGCCGGTTGGGGAAAAGCGAGCCACCGCCCTAGCAGAGGCTCGCTTTTCTGTTACTTTTTCGATAGATCCAGATTGAGAATTTTAGCCGTATCCCGGATAATGTTATAATTGGCGTCACTCGTATCTGCATACCCTTCCACTGCGCCGCCATAAGCACGAAGCGCCGCCGGGTCTTCTTTCGCAATATTTAAAAATGCCTCTTTTATCGTAGTTTTAAGGCTGTTTGGCAAGTCTTTGCGCCAAGCCCACACCGATCCCGGAATAGGTTCGGACTGGTAAATTACCTTAACATCCTGGTCGCTGATCAGCTGTTTTTCTTTCATATTGCCATAAGTAATATCGTCCATAGAAGCGGCGTCGACCTTGTGGTTCTTTACCGCCAGCGCAGCAGCGTCATGACTGCCGGCGTAGATTACGCTCTTAAAATCTTTGTCCGGATCAATGTTTTTTTGTTTGTAAAAGGAACGGGGAATTAGATTGCCAGAAGTGGAGGCAGGATCAACAAAAGCGTATGTATGGCCTTTAATGTCTTCCAGCTTTTCGATACCGCTACCGGGATAAGATATTACAATACTTTTGTAAGAAGTGCCGGTACCTTTTCGGATTTCGACAGTATAAGCCTCCGCATTGGCTTTGTCGACGGCAAGTATATAAGAAAACGGTCCAAAGTAGGCGATATCAAGTTTTCCGGAACGCATTGCTTCGATAACACCTGAATAGTCAGTAGCCACAAATAGTTCGACAGGCAGGCCGGTCTTTTTTTCCAAATAGGCAGTCAGTGGTTTATAGGCCTCCCGGATTTTTTGGCCATCTTCAGCCGGAATGGCGCCGACCCTCAACACTTTCATTTCCGGTGCCGGTTGGGCAGTGTTTGAGGTAGTGGCTGAGCACCCTGCAACCAAAAACACTGCCAGTAATAAACTCAACGCAAGCAGAAAACCAAAGCTTTTCCTTTTCATCATTCTCCTCCTCACAAATTCATTACCAGGCTATACTGAGTTTAGCTAAGTCACCGCGATAACAGGAAAGATTATATTCTATCAGGATGTCATCCTGGGATTTTAACAGGTTTTCAGCTTTTAATACCGGCATATTACTGGGAATGCCCAGCAGCAAAGCTTCTTCCTGACTGGGAAAAGTTGCCCGCACTAGTGATTTAACCCGTTTAAGGTTTATACCATATTGTTCAAAGATTTGTGACAATGAACGGAAATTACCGATATTTTTCAAAAAGTCCGGGAAGTACTTGACTGGCAGAAAAATTTGGGATACAAGGAAAGGTCTCTCATTAACAAATCGTAATACCTGTAGATAGTATACCTGTTCATCAGCATCCAGACCCAACGCTGTCTGAACATCATTTGGTGCCGCTATTTCCGCCGCCCTCATAATTTTATTGCCAGGAATGCGGCCTGAATTAACGATATTATCAGTAAAGCGATTTTTGGGGGATAGCTGATATTCAATACAATCAAGCGGTGCTTTTGCTACAAATGTTCCCCGTCCCCGCACCTTATACAACACGCCCAGGCGACAGAGCTCGCCAATTGCCTGCCGTACAGTGTGCCGGTTTACCTGATAGGCCTCACTCATCTCCGATTCGCTGGGAATCTGCTGACCTTCCCTCAGGAAACCTGCGGTAATTTGTTGTTGCACTATATCCATTAGTTGTCGGTAATAAGGAATACCATTTTCCCTGTCAACCATTTTAATATCCCTCTTTTGTCATGCAGACGTCTAGACGTGCCCCGTATATTACTAGTGCCGCTCCCGTTTGGGAGCGGCACTAGTAATAAAGTTTTATCTCAATTGAGGGGGCAATTGAAGCATTTCTTATTTTTATTATCGCATAGCAATAACCTGAATGTGTTATAACCATGTTAATTTTTGGTAAACTTATTACTATTATGCTTGTCAGCTTTTAGAATCATCTATACCTTTTTGTAATAACTTGCTATACTTAGAGCATAGAAGAAATTTTCGGGAGGGACTAAACATGCGGGAAACAATTACAATTAATAGAATTATTCAATGTTCCTTTACCGGCAAGGAAGTAGCTCAACAAATTTCAGCTTATGCGTTAACCATCGAGGGAAAGGAATGCACCAGTGAAATACTTACGAAATACTGCAGTGGTGAACACGTCTGTAAAAGCCCGGATTGCCAGTTTGTCATCGGCTTATCGGGAAAAGCTTATACCAAATCACTTGAAAGTGTGTATAAGTGTTTTGATAACTAGTCAATTTTTCTCCTATAACATTTGTCAAATATTTTACTATTATCTAATACAAAAAATAAATTCAGTTTAATAAACTTAAAAATCCGGCATTCTCGCAATCTCGCGGGATGCCGGATTTTTAAGTTTATTGAGTGGCAACTTATCAGACGTAACTAGTGTATTATGATAAAAAATATTAATATTTTTTATCAAAAAATGTTGATTAATGTAAAAAAGAAGGTTTCAGTAGAGTATTGTGCGAATTATTCCAATAAAATGTTTCGAATCTCTAATACATTCGGAATATTCATTAAATTATAAGAAAGGATGGTTAAGAAAAACGTTCCGTTTTTCGAACAGTGAAGAATTTACTTTTCGGCTAAAGAGCAGGTAATCAACTGTTTGCAGCCGCCCGAAAAGTTATAAATTCTGATACAGTTAAAAAGTAGAATTATATTTGGGTGCAGTAAAAATATGAGAGGGGATTAGAAAAAGACGTGAATACACAATGGAATAATCTTTCCGCCGATAAAAAGAAATTTATAGTTCTTTTTTCACTATTTATCTTCTCGGTTTATTCTTTAGTAACATATATGAGTGCATCATCCATGTATAATAGCAAATTAAAATCAGATGCAAATCATGCTGCCAGGATGAACCCTACAGCCGCAGAACCCGGAAAAACCCCTCCCGATCCGCTTCCTGAACAAGGAAATTTCACTACCGTAAATGTTGGAACATACGTAGAAGATGTTGATAATTTTTCGATTAAAGATTCAATGTGGACCACCAATTTTTATATATGGTACAGTTGGAAAGGTGATAAAAGCCTTGACCCTGGAAGCAAGCTCACTCTTGTTGATGGCATAGTCAATAAGAAAGACTTATTGGAAGACTACCACGATAATAATGGTGTAAATTATCAACGATATCGTGTTTCCGCCAAACTTATTAAGTTTTTTGATACCTCTCGGGTACCTATTGAAGACCATATGTTAAATATCTATGTAGAGGATGGAGCAAGAGACGGAAATCAAATCCGTTTTGTTGCTGATCAAAGCTCAAACATCAGTTCAAGATTAAATATACCCGGGTATAAGATCACTAATAAAAGTAACGTTGTGAAGACCCATACGTATAGAACCACCTACGGTGATCCCAGAATTTCTCCTGATAGCAAAAAAATCTTCTCACAGTATATTGCCGCAGTACAAATCAGCCGTATTGATTATGGTTTATACATCAAGATATTCTTATCTCTCTTTGCGGCCTTAGTAATTTCTCTTAGTTCACTCTTCATAAAACCATCTGATATAGGGCCACGGTTTGCTCTACCCACTGGTGCATATTTTGGTGCCGTCGCGAATTCTTATGTTGTAAATTCACTGTTACCGCCTTCTGGTGCCTTTGGATTAGTAGATTATATTTCTGGCATGGGACTATTTACCATATTCCTAACTATTAGTTTATCCTTAGTATCACATTACTACTTTGTCAGAAAGGACGAAAAAGATTTATCAAATATATTAGATAGAGCCATGTTTATCGTCGTTGGTCTAAGTTGCTTGGTAGCTAACATTGTTATACCTTGGTGTGCCAGAGGATAAAATTAAACGATACAACTAAAAATGCTTTTGCCTATGACAAAGCCAGCATTCCTGTTAGACTGTGGGAAATGCTGGCTCACTAAATTATACTTACGGCAAAAGTACTCAGCTCTGTACCAATTCTAGATCGACAAAACAGAAAATTCCTCGTTGTCCTGCCAGACAAAGAGGAATCTGTTTTATAGCAAATGTCGTATGTTATCTGCTGCAATACTGATTACCGCCAGGACAATTTCAACTATGAGCAGGGCGATGATCACCCATTCCAGCCGGGTACCACGCTTGGCATGTGCAAGCTCGGCAAAAACTGTTGTGATGTCCATGAGTACATCAGTCTTATGTTTAATAATATCGTAACGGGCATTAAGCTCGAAAATAGAATTCAGTTCATCGAATAAATTGCTGGCCTCCTCATTATCCCAGGTAATATCCGGCTTATCAAGCAACATAATGGAAGAAATGGTATTTATCTTAAAGCCGAGAATCCGGGCAGCAGTATTTGCCAGTTGTTCGTCTGAAACCAGCAAATGCCCTTTTTTCAGCTGAGTAATAGTATCCTCGATTTCATCTAATAGCATATTGATATCATTTTCAATCCGTTCAAGGGCGACGGATTTTGCCAGGACTGTAATTACGATATCGCGATGATAACTTGCTTCATCGGGAATTATTATATAATCATTGTTGATTGCCGGTTGTTCTTCAGCAGATACTTCTATTTTATAGTCATCAGTATACTCGAAATTATTGACTGTAGAAAGGTTCTTATCAATTTCCGCCAGATAGCGAAGGGCGTCACTTATTTCATGATGTTCACAATCCATAAACACCATACTGCCAAAGGGATAAATATAGATTAACTTGTTCTCAGGCTTATTAAGCACTCCTTTAAGGAATACTTCACTTAACGCCAGACAATCCTCCCACTTAAACTTACGATTGATACCGAAATGCCTGGCAATTTTGTTAAGGTTTATTTCACTTGTCAATGCAACCGCTTTAAATTGTGAAACCGCCACTGTACATCATTCCTTTGGTTAACACTACAACTGTTATACCATATTGTTCCATGTCACAAATTATTCCATATCGGAATTGTAATTTACATTTTGGGAATGTTTTTTCCATAGAATATTTCTACCATTTCCTTTTTTAACTGTTGCTTAATTTTTTTCTTTTCACCAGGCAATAGTTCCTTTTTTGCTGTTCCAAACAAATAATTATCCAGATCAAATTCTTTTAAAATCATCTTTGTATGAAAGATATTCTCCTGGTATACATTAACATCAATCATCTGATATAGATCACGTGTTTCTTTACAAATATAATTCTGAATAGAATTAATTTTATGATCGATATAAAACTTTTTACCATCAAGATCTCTAGTAAATCCCCTTACCCGGTAGTCCACAATCACAATGTCGGAACTGAAGCTGTTTATAAGATAATCCAATGCTTTTAGCGGTGAAATTTCCCCACAGGTTGAAACATCGATATCAGCCCGAAAAGTACTAATCCCTTTGTCAGGATGAGTTTCCGGATAGGTGTGAACAGTAATATGACTCTTATCTAAATGTGCAGCAATGGCATCTTGCTTAAAAAACGGCTGTAAGCAAGCAGCCGCTTCTTTTGTCTCTGAACCGGCTTTCGTATCATCCTCGCAAATCAGCATGGTGACACTTGCTCCTTGGGGTTCATAGTCCTGGCTGGCAACATTGAGAATAGTGGCCCCGATCATCTGGGCTACCTCTGTCAGAATGGCAGTAAGCCGCTCGGTATCATACTCTTCGTCAATATAAGCTATATATTCGTCACGGTGTTGTGACGTCTTGGCGTAACAAATATCGTACATATTGAAACTGAGTGTCTTGGTCAAATTATTGAAACCATAAAGCTTTAACTTTTTGATTGTCTTAACTTCCATGCTGCTTACTCCTTCAACCATATTTCTTTGTAACTTTTTACGCAGCAAGTTAATTGGTTTTTCCTTGATTTCACAAGAACACTTCGTCTTGCCGAAGTTATAACTTTTCGGGAAAGCGTAAACAAGTTAGATTTGCCTGCCATTTGACCGATAAGCAACTTAAATTCTCCCCAGTCCAGAAACCGGAACTTTTTTTGTAAATTGTGAGAATTGGTTTGCTGAAGATACTATGCAATATGGTCTATACCGCTTATTGATATGCTTTTCTAAGTAGTCAATAAACTTGGCCTGCCTGGGTTCAATTTTGTACCTGGCCATCTGGGTTGAAAAGAACTCAAGCTTATCAATTTCCGGAAACTGCTGAAAGATTCCCGATTTTTCAGGCCACTCCATCTCAAATAAATTGCTGTTTACGGTGAGAGAAGTATCACAGTCTCCGGCAAAAGCCCAGGCATATACTCTTTTCCCGTCAGTATCGATGACACGGCCTAAGAAAGCCAGGTTTTGCAAAGTGGGAGAAAAACCCGTTTCTTCAGTGAACTCCCGGATGGCAGTCTGCATTAAAGATTCGTTTACTTCCATTCCTCCCTTGGGAATTCCCCAATAGCCATCATCTTTGCCGGCATAGTATGGTCCCCCCGGGTGGGCTAATAACACTTCCAAGCAACCCTTTTTTAACCTATACATTAACAATCCAGCGCTAATAGTAAGAAACATGGCTTTTCCTCACTTCCGTTTTGTTTTAATTATTCCTGGTACATGCTATTTACTACCTAAACAGATACACAATGCTACTTTTACATTAGCATAAAAGAAATAATAGTGAATTAACGGATTGTTAACATTGGGTTAAAAAATTTTCCCCGATGCTAAGCGCCCTGGAAGCCGCACAGCAAAGACATATCTGGTTTGTACGTTGTAACGCTCAACGACGAAGAGGGTATTTTGTAACAGTCTTTGATATCAAAAAAGCCCGCTTTGTCACAAGCGAGCTTTTTTTCCAATAAAGTAAATTCTATTTGGGGTTACTGTCGTCACATAAACTTTTTTTATAATTTGTTAATGTTTTTTTACTCTCCTGGATTATCTCCTCGATTTGCGATATTACTTCTTTTAATTCATCCCGGCGCTGCTGCTGAAATTGTTCCTCATATTCTTTAATTTTCTTCAAAACTTCACTGCTTAATTCTTCATTTTGAGAGTCTTTTATTTTTTTTAGTTCTTTATGTGTTTTTTCTACTTCCCTTTCGAATTGCTCAATTCCCTCTTCAGCCACATTTACAACTTTTTTTATTTGTTTGCCAGCATCTTTAATGTCCTGAAGCAGTTTGCTGTCCGCTTCCGTCAGTTGCAGAATATTTGCTAATTTGGTTTTTGTTTGTTTTACTTCACTTTCAAAATCCATTTGTTTCGCCCCCCGTCATATAATTACTCAGGTATGGATTTGGACACTTGTAAGTAAGTCTGTTTCCATTATTCCATATAAGCGCTTTTTTCTGGTTTTTAGAAAGCTAAACCAGCAATTAACTTCCACAGTCCATTAGGCCGATTTATTTAGATGATCGATAAGTTCATCTGCTGTCCATAATCCGTTCACTACTTCCGAAATTATTTTCTCGATATTTTTGTTTTCTAACGTTGCATCAATCAGGTGAGGCCCCAAATCACTGAAAATCACCCTATATTTGTTTTCCACCACCCAACTATCCCGTAATAACCACCGTCGTTTAAGCATGTTAGTTATCCCCCTTTCACACTAAAAAGCCGCCGCCCACTAAAATAACATGCTATAAGGAAAAACATGAAAGTTTTCAACTTTGAAGGATTTAAGCCAGGTTTTTGTCAGTGTCCTTCTCCAACATCATCTCTACTTTTTACTATTTACTATTTGTTGCTGCATAAATCCTCCATGAAGCATTCCAGGCAATATTGGCAATAAAAAAACCCAGGATACCGGGAAGCCGCGTAAATCCTAGGCTTAGCCATATATTCCATTGGCAGGCACTTAACTTAAATTAATAAAAATTTAACAATTTTATAAGAAGGAACATAAATTTCTCCATTAATCCACAGTATAATCACTTGATTCTCTCTTTCACGAAAAGATTAAATTCCGATCTTAGTTCAGTAAAGTAACACCAACCAGATTTACAGAACTGAGGGAACCTTAACAATGGATAATAGTCCACTAAGATTCTGGATAGCTGTGCTAAATTCATCATACTGAATTGGCTTAGTAATAAAGAGATTGCAGCCTAAGCCATAACAGCGCTCTACATCCTGGGGAATATCGGTGGTAGTCAGGATAATTACCGGAATTCTTTTTGTCTGCTCGTTGGCTTTAATTCGCTCCAAGACCCGGTAGCCATCAAGGACAGGAAGGTTTAGGTCTAACAGGATCAGCAGGCCCTCTTCTTCTCCCTGTTCAGCAAGAGAGGTATTTAGATACTCAAGAATAGTCTGGCCATTGTTAAAATACATGATATCATGTAGTATCCCCCCGCGGCGCAAGTTTTTTTCAATTAAGCGGGCATGACCAGGGTCATCTTCAACCAACAATATTTTGACCGGTGACATTTTTTAGCTCCTTCCTAAAATAAGGCAGTTAATGAAAAATCGCAGCGCCTTTTTGGTATACTAAAGTTCATTTTAGTTCCAATCCCAAATTCCGATTCACACCACGCCTTACCGCCTAACTGACGGACCTGAGTCCTGACATAAGCTAAACCCATACCTGCCGCACTTTATTTTCTAACTCTGCATTCAAGTCAAGAAGTTCCTTTTCCGCCTTTTTCCGCCGTGCACGATTAATCAGCAGTTGAATAACCAGAACAGTTTCCAACAATATCAGAGCAATTATCCCGAGTATTTGCCACTGGTGAGACTCCAACTCAAGTATTTTAATGCAGTCAAACGACAACATATTTGTTCATCCTTCGCGTTAAAACCATCTTATATTACAATTATTTGCCGACAAAATGCAAATTCCTGTCGAAAATCATAAAATAGTTATATTTTTTATTATAGGATGGCGGAGGAGAACACTTTGTTCCGAGACACACATAATAAATTCCCCTGGAACAATTGAGCAACTAAACAGCAGGATTATGGAACTTTTACGATAGACAAAAGCATCCCTAAATTACGAACAGCAGCACAAAGCTCATCATACTGAACAGGCTTGGTAACAAAAATATTACAGCCTAAATCGTAACATCTGTCAACTTCCTGGGGAACGTCGGTTGTAGTCAATATTATGACTGGAATTTTTTTGGTCCGCTCGTCAGATTTAATTCTTTCCAATACCTGATACCCGTCTAAAACGGGCAGATTTAAGTCGAGAAGAATTAGCAGGCATTCATACATGCCCTGTTCACAGGAAATCGACCCCAGATAATCGAGAGCTCCCTGGCCGTTATCAATAAATATTATTTCATTTGTAATTCCGGCTCGCCGCAGATTTTTTTCAATTAGCCGGGCATGGCCGGGATCATCTTCTACTAGCAAAATCTTAATCGATTTCATAAATTTAGCCCCTTCCTAATATAATACCAAATTCAATGATTTTAACTAATCCAAGCAGCATTACCGTTCTTTATTGAAGGTATTTCATTAGTCCGCTCCGTGATATCGCGAAGGATGACCAGTACCTCTTTTTCCCCGGCATAGACGAGCCTTGCCTCCTGGCAACTCATACTTTCACCCTGACGGACCGGAAATTGAAAAATCTGGCTGGTACCTTCAAGAAAGATCTTATTAATATGATCTTTCATCAGCATTACAACATCCGGCGGAAAAAAATCGGCTATATTTTTACCGATAAAATC